>JBGPNE010000493.1:0-3319 GCA_041487335.1 Pyrinomonadaceae bacterium | reverse complement strand
CAATATGCGCTATCGCACACTGCAATGATCATGCCGTCCGAAGCAGGATGTTTCGCAGCCTCTCCTGGGTGGTTAACGGGTTGGCCCACAAACGATGGGTGATTTCGCCAATCTTAGTTGTGGAATTTTACCTGTCCTGATGTGCATGATAGAACTCAATCGCTTTGAAGAAACCGACCGGATAACCGATACGCGTTGACAATGTATTGGCCGAGCATTCGGTGCGTGTTAAAAAAGGAGCCATTCATGGCGATGCAGTATCGCATGATCTCAACATAGCGTTGGTGGTTCTGAGAAAAGCATGGCAACAATACGTCGGCGAGCTTGGCGTAGAGCGATGCCGCGTCCCGATCATCGAGGTCTCTTGCCGGCATGTTTTGCTCTTCAATTTCCCCCCCAATCGCCCAACCAGTTACTCCTTCAACGTGCCCTTCAATCCACCAGCCATCGAGAATGCTCAGACTGGGAACACCGTTCACTGCCGCCTTCATTCCGCTCGTTCCGGAGGCCTCCATTGGTGGCAGCGGTGAATTGAGCCAAACGTCAACTCCAGCGCACAGCAGCTTTGCTAGTTCCATATCGTAGTTCGCCAGATAAGCCACCGTCACAACTCCGTGCAAAGCTTCGGCTGCCTGATGGACCTGCCGGACCATCTCTTTGCCTTCTTGATCCTGCGGATGGGCCTTACCAGCGAACACGATCTGCATTGGACCGTGCTGCGCGGCAACCTCTCGCAAGCGGTCGAGATTGTGAAAGACAAGGCTGCCTCGCTTGTAGGCCGTGGCGCGCCGGGCAAACCCGATGGTGAACGCGTCTTTGTCGAAACCAGCGTTTGTCTCTCGATTGATGTACTCAGTCAATGAGAGTTTGGCTTGCGCATGTGCTTCCCAGATTTCTTTCGGGGGGATGCTGATCGCGTAACGCAGGAAGAGCGGGTCGCGGCGCCAGTCAGGAAGATGGCGGTCATAGAGTGACTGAAAGGCGGGCGCGGTCCAAGTGGCCGCGTGCACACCATTGGTAATGGAATGTATGGGATAACCAGGAAACATCCCGCGCGAGACTTCACCGTGCTTCATCGCCACACCGTTAATGTACTGCGAGCCGTGAAGGGCGAGATCCGTCATATTGAGCACAGCTTCCTGACCGCAACTCTTGAGGCGATTCCAAAGCGCCGCTCCCAGAACCTGCTGAGCGAGCTCACGAGAAAACCTATCGTGACCAGCAGGCACCGGAGTATGAGTTGTGAATACGCATTGCTTGCGGATAACGTATCCAGCAGATAGACAGGGATCACGAAACCAGAGAGACCTTTAACTTCATAGCGCCAGGCGCTCACTGCAACCTTTCGGCCCTCGACGTCCACAGTCACTCGAGTATCGACCGGATCGAGAAAATCATTGATGGGCCACGCAACCGGCTCTTCCGTTTGCCAACCCTGCGAGTCGAATCGCTGATAGAAGTATCCGTGCCGATGCAACAGGGTAACGGCTACCATCGGGAACTCGATGTCAGCGGCTGAGCGGAGTGTGTCGCCAGCCAACACACCGAGGCCTCCGGCATAAGTCGGCATAAGTGAGTCCAACCCTATTTCCATCGAGAAATACGCTACCAACGATTCGTGTGTCATGTGTCCATAGTCATGGATTCCAGGGCAACAATCGTTCCCCGATGAGTACCTGCTCCGTTAGTGTGGCGCTGTCTCTCGTTGGATCCAAAAGATCTTTGGAGATTTCCGGCTGGCCTCTGAGATTCGCGCCGTGGAGATCAGACAAGGCGCCGGCCACAAATTCGATCCGCGGAGCGCAATCGTCAAGTTAATCAAGTCGAGGTATTTTATGAGCTTTGCCTTGTGAAAGCCGCTGCCAAACGCAATCGGTCACTCGCGACCCGCCGAGGACTCCGGCAGGATCCTGTTTTCACTGGTGCGCTTAGGCGCATGAGTTGCCCCTTCTCAATAAGCCTGCAGGCTGCGGAAATGTCCTCAGATCTTGGGGGAAAGCGCCCAACCTGATTCAGCCCTGCATTGGTGTTTGATTCGGAGCAGCCAAAAAGCTTCACACTCGCAATGCGCCTGCCGGTATGTGTCTTGCCGTGGGCGGCGTATTGAACCGCGGAGCAAACAGTGCGAAAGAGTTCGAGTCGCTCGGTTACGGCGGCACGCACCACTCAAGTCGGGGTGGCGGTTTACAATCAACAGGATTATTGATAGAAGGGGGAAGATGCCGGAGAAACGATTTTCCAAGACGTTTCGTTTCGTTTCGATCCTGGCCGTGGCTCTCGTGGCCAGCTTTCTCATCTATTGGGTCCTGATCCGCCAGCCTCCGATTCCGCACAACATCATCGCGCTGAGTGGCCGTATCGAAGGTGACGATTCTACTATCGGCGCCAAGACTTCCGGCCGCATCCGCGAGATCCGAGTACGCGAAGGCGACAGTGTCAAGGCCGGAGATGTGATTGCTTTGCTCGACGACGAGCAAGCGGTCGCGCGCGAACAGCAAGCGCAATCGGCTGCTCAGGAGGCGGAAACGCGAATCACGCACTCGCAAGAACAGATCGCGGTATTGAGGGAGCAGCTCAAGCAAGCGAGCATAACGGTGGAACAAGCGAAGCTGGATGCGGAAGGACGCGTCCGTCAGGCTGAAGCACAAGTTGCATCCGCGGAAGCCAATCTTTCGCAAGCGCAAGCCGGGTACGAACAAGCCCTCTATGATGCAGAGAAGTTCAGCCGGCTCGCGAACTCTGGCGACGTTTCGGAACGTCAGGGTAAGCAGGCCCGCACAACCGCCGAGGCCCAGGCGGCCGTCGTTGAGTCGGTGAAGAAACAGGTGGCGGCGGCACGCGGAGCGCTTACCGCTGCGCGCGCAATCCTCAAGAATCCGCCGATACGATCGTCTCAAGCCGCCGCGATTGATAAGCAGATTGACCAGGCTCAGTCTGACGTCGCGGCGGCACAAGCCGACGCCGACCGCGCGCGAGCGGTGCTGAAAGAGTCACAAGCCAACCGCGCCGATCTAACTGTAGTCGCGCCATTCGAAGGCACGATTGCGACGCGCACAGCCGAGCCGGGAGAAGTGGTCCAGGCCGGAACTGCGATCGTGACCATGCTCGATCTCAGCAAGGTTTACTTGCGCGGATTCGTTCCCGAGGGCGACATCGGCCGCGTCAAGCTGGGCCAATCTGCTCGCGTCTATCTCGACTCAGATCCCAAGCATCCCATCGACGCCTTGATTTCGCGCATCGACCCTGAAGCGTCGTTCACCCCAGAAAACACTTACTTCCGCGACGAGCGTGTCAAGCAAGTCGTCGGCGTCAAACTACT
>JBGPNE010000492.1:0-3327 GCA_041487335.1 Pyrinomonadaceae bacterium | reverse complement strand
CTATCGCGAATCACATCTCGGGATGGAAAAGATTGCTGAAGCTGGTGGGATGCGTTCACTCGAAGTTGTTGAGATTAATACCGCGCTCGACGTAAACAATAAGACGGCAGAGCTTGGTGTCGAGCTGATTCTTTCAGCGCTGGGCAAAACCATCCTTTAGAGAATCTGGAGCAAACACTTGGCCAAAAAGAAACTCCGCGTCGGAGTCATCTTTGGCGGACGTTCCGGTGAGCACGAAGTGTCTATTCGTTCGGCTCGTGCAGTGATCGAGTCGATAGATCGAAGAAAGTATGACGTACTTCCGATAGCGATAACCAAAGAAGGAAAGTGGCTCCCGCCCTGTGACGCGGCGGCGCTCCTACCGAAAGACGCCCAAGTTCTGTTGTCGTCTGAAGTTGTCTCCCAATCCCGTGCTGACCGCGCCATCCCTGGAGATGGTTCTCACCAGGGCCTCATCTCACTGGATTCAAACCGCCGATCCTTGTCTGCAAAACAACTTGATGTTGTTTTTCCTGTGCTTCATGGGCCATTTGGTGAAGACGGCACGTTACAAGGATTGCTGGAGATGACCAACATTCCTTACGTCGGTTGCGGAGTACTCGCCTCCTCCTGCGGCATGGACAAAGTCGCGATGAAGTTGCTCTTTGTTCAAGCCGGTCTTCCTATTTGTGCATACAGCTGGTTTCTTCGTTCGCAGTGGGAAAAGGATCAGACAAGCGTGATTCGTAGAACCATTCGCAAGATCGGTTTCCCTTGTTTTGTGAAGCCAGCCAATCTGGGTTCGTCAGTCGGAGTTTCAAAGGCTACTGACAGAGCCTCTCTCATCGTGGCGGTGGAACTCGCTGCTCAATACGATCGGAAGATAATTGTTGAAGAAGGGCTCGACGCGCGAGAGATCGAATGCGCGGTTCTCGGAAACGATGAACCAAAGGCGAGTCTGCCTGGGGAGTACGTCGTCTATGACGAAGCCGCTCGCTTTTTGGACTACACGGAGAAGTATACGAGCACCGGACATGTACAGTTTGTAGTTCCGGCGCCAGTCTCCAAGCCGTTGACCGCGAAGATTCAGCGTCTGGCTACTCAAGCATTCCAGGCAGTCGACGGAGCAGGGCTTGCTCGTGTAGATTTCTTTCTTAGGCGCGATAACAAGGAATTGCTCGTAAATGAATTGAACACGATGCCAGGACTTACCGACGTTTCCGGCTATCCGAAAATGTGGGCAGCGTCAGGGATGTCGTTTCCGCGCGTGCTTGATCAGCTAATTAAACTTGCCTTCGAAAGACATCGCGACAAGTCCCTTAACAGGACGAGTCTTTAGTCGATCCCCTTCTGAAAGGGCGAATCGTTCAGCTTTTCGGCGCGCGATAACCTTTGCGCGTGCGTACCACCAGATCTCCGTGCGAAAGCTTCACCTCAAGGGCTCGCCAGCGTCCATCTCTTGCGGAGTTCAACGGCCGATACGCCATTGTATACTGATGGCCCAACTCTTCAGCGATGCTGGCAAATGCATCGCGCAACGCGGGTCCACCAGGCGTTGCCACAAACCGTCCGCCGCTCTTCTCCGCAAAGTTTTTCAGAATCATCGCACTCTGCTGGTTCCGAGAAGCGCTGCCATCAGTAGCAGACATGTCTACAGTGTAAATGCTTGCGCCAACAGCCAGCGCAGTCTCCAGAGCTTTTCCCGATGAGGCCTTACTATAGGTATCCATCCCGTCTGATAAGACTATAATCGCTTTCCGCTTCTCGGGCCGATCTGCGAGCACTTTGGCTGCCTCAACAATCGCATCGTTAAGCGTAGTCATACCCTTTGCTCTAACTCCAAACACCACCGGTGCCAGGTCGCGTCCAGAGGAAAAGTCTTGGACTGATTCTACTTTTGAATCGAATTTGTAAACCGCTGCTACGTCTTCCTCGCGCAGCCCATCGAGAAATCTTATTGCCGCAGAGCGGGCCAAAGATAGGCGGCTTTCCATACTCCCCGAAGAATCAAGCAGGACCACCGCTGCGAAAGGGGAGTCGTGCTGGCTGAAGCTTGAGATCAGTTTAGGCTGGATCTCACGACCATTTTCATAAATCTTGAAATCAGAGAGTTGCAGGCCAGGAACATATTGGCCCGATTTGTCTGTGACCGTGACGTTAAGAACGACGAGATCGGTGTTGACCCGAACGACTTCATCGTCTTGTTGAGCATACGAAACAGCGGGAAAGAGCAGGAGGGCACAAGCTAACCGAATGAGGCTTTGCGGCAGGGAAGCAGCGAGCATCCCTCGAATCCTAGTCAATGGTCACCCCTTAGCGAGACAAATTACGCACGATGCTTATTAGTTCAAGTACTACATTAGCTTCGTCGATAACCGACGCGGAGATCACCTGACGAGGTGTTTTCTCCACTTTGCTGCACAGCGATTCCGAGACGTCAGCCAGTCTAGCTACAGCGGATGCCAGATCGGGGGGCGGTTTGTCAATGCTGCCCTCATCTTCGGAGCCACCAGCCTCACTGCGCACTCGCTTTGTTAGTTTCTCCAACCGGTCGAGTTTTTTGTTGTCCTCACGGTCCAGGGAATGCTTTCGTTTGAAAACCGACAGCAGCTCCTTGCCTAAATCGGATATCTCGCGCGCGCGATCAAGGTTTTCCCGATGCTCCTTTTCGGCAACCCTGATCGCACGTTTAGCCCGCATCTCCTCTTCAAACGAATTAGGGGATTGTGCTTCTTCAGAGGCGGAGGCTTTATCCGCGGTAACTGAATCGTTGGGATTTGGAGGTTTTGTAGTTTGTGCAGAAAATGAGGCATTGCAAAAAGTCAAAAGAGCGAAAATGGCAATCGGCCTCCAGATCCTCCGTGCTGCTGCGACTGACAACTGCTCTTCTACGGTCGGCAAGATATTAGGTAACTCCTCAAAGTCCAAAGTTAACCAATCGTAACGCAACCACTTTTTTAAAACCAACCACCCGGGTGATTCCAGGAACTATCACGGCCTAAGGCTTCACATCAACTCTTGTCGCCGTGCCGACCTTTCAGAAGTAACTTGAGAGACCAGCTCAAAGCCTTATGCCCGGCGGCCTTATCTAAAGGAAAAGATGAGCTCATGCAAGAATCACGGAACCCGAGCAGGATTGTCTGGTGAGTTAAGAAATTCACCGCGACCCGATGAGGGTCTCTGTACTGTAATGGTCTTTGGGTCGAGCCGTTCCGGCGGGCGCCTTTGGCCTGGCGAGCTCGTGTAAGAGAGGAGCGTCGAATCCCCATTGCTTTTCAGACCAATTAACCTTACTGAACCGTAGTCTTGAGCCTGTAGTACTAACGAATAGCGACCCTCTTCTTCCGG
>JBGPNE010000491.1:0-3329 GCA_041487335.1 Pyrinomonadaceae bacterium | reverse complement strand
ATACATGGAGTCGGCAAATTCGTAAGCGCTAATCCCAGTTAAAGCGCCTCCTGGAAAATCCACCGCAGCCATAGTTAGATCATTCCCCTGTGAGAAGTAGCGAACTGCGTCCTGATCATAAGGATCACTAGTATCAAGCTGCCATCCCGATGCGACATTGAACTCATCTGATCGTTTGGTACTACATCTCAATCCCACGGTAGTCTTCTTGCGGAACGTACTTACTGCCTGAACATATTTTATAGCGCTTTGTGCAGGATCCGAGATGAAGGTAGGCACGTGGGCGCTCGCCGAAAACTGAATTCCGTTGTTTTGTGAAGGCGAACAACCGAGGCGGTACCACCACCCAATAGGCCCGGCGCACGAGGATCCTGGCGCGGCAATTGTGTCACTCGTCTGCTGGCCTGTAAGACTTGTCAGCGTAGGCAAGATTGCATTGATGGTCACCGATCCTGACGTCGTAAGTCCGTTCTTCGTGTAAGAGACATTCGCCGTACCGGTGCCTGTCTCGGTTGACCTGATCGTCACTGATGACGAGTTAGTCGCTCCAATAGCTGTGTAAGGACCAGTGAACGTCCACGCGTAGGTGCCTCCTGAAAATCCGGAAGGAACAGGCGTCGCTTGGAGGGCTACGTCCGCGCCAAGCAAAGCGTTCTGAGTAGTCCCGTTCAAATATCCATTAACTCTGGCGCTGGTAATCTTGATATCGGATGGAACACTGAACGTGAAGTCGTCGAAGCCGACGCCTGCGGGGTCGGTGATTCCGCGTACTACGATTTTGCTAATATTGCTCAACGATCCCAGCGTGTAACCAGCGGTACTGGTACCATTCCCGTAGAGCAGTGACGAGCTGTAGAGTGACCCATTCTGATAGACATCGAGAATTGCGTATTGATTGAAAAACGAATCCAGACCCACCACGTAGAACGTCAGGTTGCTTACGGGCTGCGTGAATTCAACTACCAGTTGTCCAGATATGTTAGGATATGTCCAAATAAAATTCGGTAACGAAGTAGTGGAACAGAAACCACAGTTTTGCCATGTATGTGGTGGGTACAAGAGATTGTCCGAATAAAATCTCACCCCATATTGATTCAAATACTGATCCGCAACGACCGTATTATTTGGCAGTTCGTCGAACGTCAACCTTACCGGCACGCTTACCGAATCTATGGTTACGAAACTCTGCGATGATGCGCAGTTCCAGTTTTCGTCGCAAACGGTCAACCACACTGAATAAACCCCATCAGCGTTGTACTGGTGATTAGGGTTCGGACCGCTTCCGTATGTTCCGTCACCAAAGTTCCAGTAGTAGTAGATGATCGATCCATCAAGGCTTGAAGAATTACCTCCGTCAAGCGCAATGCTTTCCCCTGTTAGCCCAACATACGGACCTCCCGACTGAGCCACTGGTGATTGCGGATTACTGCCGCAGTTCTGGCATGGGGCCTGTGCAGCGACGCTCTTCCCTGCGATTATGAAAAATGTCGCTGAAAGAGCTACGATTAGTGCACGCCTTACTCGGGAATGGGAGCGGTGATTTGTTGAGGAATCCATCGGAAGACTCCAATCGTCAAAAGGCGGTTAAAGGAACTGGGACTGCAGTTACGCAGCAGTGCGAAAGATCGAGTTGAGAGGGAGTCTAGACCTCGCTTCTATTTATGTCAATGCACAACTTCTTGCCTATTGCAGAGATTGGCGCGAGACTGGTTCGCTCTTCGTCAGCCACTTCTCGCGGTTCAAAAGCTAAAAACCCCGCGAGCTGCACATCGCGCAGTGGTCGCAGGGCTTGCCGCTGGGATCAACCGAGCACTTCTTTTCACTCTCGAAAAACTCTACTAACTCAGACACTGCCGCCTCTTCGATGCCAAAGCGCTCCTCACTGGGGTGCTCAATAGATTGCGGATTGCGAATTGCGGATTGCGGATTTTGATCTATCGATTGTTGAGAGGATTCGCCATATTTGCCCGCGAAGGGAGCAAGCCAGGGTGACTGCGTCGGTGGGATGTACTCGCTTCTTTGTGACGTCGTCTCTTCCCGAGTGTTAGCTATCGCGGTTGCGATGCGCGGGGCGGTCACGACAGGAGGGTTTGGCGAAACGAAATCGATCATGCGCGCACGCGACGGTCTGATCGGTTGAGCTGCGCTTTCGATGCTTGATTCTACAGGCGATCGCCTTTGCGCGGAGGCCTCACCGGCAATTCGACGCACGACGCGTTCAGCTATTTGCCTTGCCCGATCTTGGTCACTGCTCATTTGGACGCTAAGGAGGAAATTCGTTTAGCAGCGGGACCTTTCCCGCATCGTTCCGACAAGGGCCAACACTAAAACTTAACTTTTCGGATCCCCGAGAAGGTCGATGCGATCGACGACGCCGACGATGGCGGAATCGATCGCGGCGCCCGGTTTTCCGGTCGCAACGGTGGACGCACTCCAGCCTTCCTGGACGATCAGAACCGTGTCGCCCACGCCGGCATCAACCGCGTCGAGCGCCAAAACGGTGTTGCCCGCGGCCTCGCCCTCGGGAGTAATCTGCTCGCAGAGCATCACGCGCGCGTTGTCGTAGCGCGAATTCTTTTGCGTGGCGACGATGTTTCCTAAGACTTTGGCGAGAATCATATCCTTGAAAAAAGAGCTTTGAACTTCGTACTTTGTGCTTTGATTTCTATATCAGGCTGACTGGTCATCCCTGCAAGGCGAGCAAAGAACAAAGTACCAAGCACCAAGTACTAAGCAGCAGTACTGACATGTTTTTCCGAATCAACGATTCCGACAATCGTGCAATCCGTTGGCGTATCTTCGCGCTTGAAAGGAAAGCTGGCTTCCTTTCCCCGGCACCAGAAAACCAATTCGCCGACGCCCGCGCCGGCGGCATCGACCGCCACCAGCGGCTTGCCCTGGGGCGCCAGGTCCTTGTTGAGCGATTGAACGATGAGCAGCTTGCGATTCTTAAGTGAATCGTTCTTCACCGTGGCAACCACTGTTCCGATTACACGCGCTAGCTGCATTTCAAGTCTCGGGACTCATTATGTCGACAGTGTCGATTACGCCGACAACAGCCGCATCCACCGGCGTGTCTTTCATGTTCTGCGCCAGGCGCGCGCTCGAACCGGCCACCACCAGCACGCGCTCATGAAAGCCAGCGCCGACCGTGTCGACGGCAACGACGTAGCCGCTTGTGTCCGAGCCATCTAAGTTGATGGGCCGGACAATGAGCAGCTTCTTACCTTCCAGCCGTACGTCTTTTTGTGACGCCACGACTGTGCCGATGATGCGCGCGATGATCATGCGCGGGCTTGGATGCTGACCGGCAGAGATTCGTCGACGCT
>JBGPNE010000490.1:0-3340 GCA_041487335.1 Pyrinomonadaceae bacterium | reverse complement strand
TTCGCGAATCGTATCGCCGTCGCTGAGCTTTGCCGGCGGGTCCGTATTGATCGCGCGCGCAATCAGAGCGGAAACGTCTGCCAATTCGTCCGTGCTCTCGTGAAGAACCTGCAACAGTGAAGCTTTTGCGTCCGACAAGACTTCGCGGATTGCCGGTACTTGATCCAGCGATCGCCGTATCGCGTTTAGATCGCGAGGCGTGGCGGAACCAAGATTGATCCTGCCAATCAGTCTTTCCAGATCGCTGACCTCTTTCAAGAGCGATCTGAGGCGATCGCGTTTGAGGTGTGACGAAAACAAATCTTCGACGGCGGCCTGCCGCGCTTCTACTTCGCCGCGTCGCATTGAAGGCCGCAGCAGCCATGATCGCAACAGCCGCGCGCCCATACCGGTTACGGTCTCATCGATGACATCCAGCAACGACCGGGCGCTTGTTCCGCCCAGCGATTCAACCAGTTCAAGGTTGCGCACCGTCACCATGTCGAGCACGAGGTGATCCGCGGGCTCGAAATAGACCAGGTCGGTCACGTGCGCGGCCCCAGCCCTCTGCGTCTCTTGCGCGTAGCGAAGAGATACTCCTGCCGCGCGGATTGCTTCGGTCTTTCCTTCAATGCCATAGCCTTCGAGCGAGCGCACGCCAAACTGTTGACGCAAAAGAGAGGCGCACTCCTGCATTTGCCACAACCAGTCTTCCAGCGGCGTCAGCGTGGCATCGATCAGGCTCTGGTTTGAGGAATTGGGGTGTGATTCGTACTGCTTTATCACTGAAACGTTGTTTGATAAGGACTCGTCTCGTCCACTCTGTAGCGGCAGCGGCTCGGTGTGAGCTTTTCCGGATAATCCCGTTTTGATGAACGGCGTCAGTGAAGTGGGGAAGAGAAGTTCGCGCGGGGCATAGGATTCAAGATCGGCGCTAATGCGCGTCCAGGCGTCACGACCGGTTGCCTGGGTCGCGCGAAACTCTCCGGTTGAAATATCCAGAAAGGCTGCGCCAACAGATTCTCCGGTGGCGCAAACGGCTGCGAGAAAAACGGACTCCCGCAGCTCGAGCAACTGCGGATCGATGGGCGTGCCCGGCGTGACGACGCGTACAACTTCGCGGCGCACGAGTTTTTTTGCTTTTGTTGCATCTTCGGTTTGCTCGCAGATTGCCACGCGATAGCCCTTGCGCACGAGGCGCGCGATGTAACTCGCGGCTGAGTGATGCGGCACACCACACATCGGAATCGGGTCGCCGCGTTCTTTGTGTCGCGCCGTCAGCGTTATCTGCAATTCACGAGCGCCCGTGACAGCGTCGTCGAAGAAGAGTTCGTAGAAATCGCCGAGGCGAAAAAATAGCAGCGTTCCGGGATGCTGTTGCTTCAACTCCAGGTACTGACGCAGCATCGGTGTTGGATTAGCGGTAGTCATATCAGTGAGTGGTGAATGGTAAATGGTAAGTTGGCAAAGGGCAAAGGGCCAAGCGCAAAGAGCAAGGAATTAGTTCCGGCGTGGGAGAGCCAGCCCACGCGGCGCGTTGATTCTATTTCGAAATCAGTAATCATCAATTCGAGCCTCCCAGCTCTTTGCCCTTAGCTCTTTGCCCTTGGCCCTTTGCCCATTTACCGCATTTTGGTAACAGGAGAATCTATGATAGTTTCCAGCTCCAACAATTCCGCGTCAAACGGCGGTTTCAGTTTGACTCCCGCAATGGTGCGGGGCACTTATTTGATCTGGCGCAGTGAGCTTCAACGTGGGCAATTCGCCGAAATCAGAGAGCTTGACGGCAGCGCAAACATTACTAGAGCGTTCTCTGCGCGAGCATTTGGATTCGGTCCAGGCACTGGCCGACTCGAAACTGACAGAGATCGAAGAAGCGGGCGAACTGATTTGTCAGACACTGAGTGGGGGTCATAAGGTCCTGCTCTGCGGCAACGGCGGCAGCGCCGCTGACGCCCAACACATCGCCGCCGAGCTGGTTGGCCGTTACGAACAGCAACGACGAGCCTTTCCAGCCATCGCCTTAACAACTGACACCTCAGCCCTAACTGCCCTGAGTAACGATTACGGCTACGAAGAAGTATTTGCCCGACAGGTTCAAGCTCTCGCCACGCCAGGCGATTTGCTGATTGCCATCAGCACGAGCGGAAAGTCCGCGAATGTGCTCCGGGCCGCCGAAAAGGCCAGGGAACTCGGCTGCAAGACGATAGCGCTGACGGGCGCGGACGGCGAACCTTTGACCTCAATCTGCGATCTGGCAGTTAGCGTTCCGGCCCAGCGCACTTCGCGAGTACAAGAAGCCCATATCACCATCGGCCACCTCTGGTGTGAGATGGTTGATGAAAAAAGTGCGAAAGGCTAAGGGCAAAGAGCTAAGGGCGAGGAGCAAAGGGCTAAGGGCAAAGAGCGGTTGCTCTTTCCTTGCGCTTGCCGCTTTGCACTTAGCTCTTTGCCCTTAACTCTTTGCTCTTTACGCTTGACAGTAGCCGGTTAACGAATTAGGCTCTCAACACTCAAAAAGAGCTAACCGAGCTGGCAAGTCCGCGGGGTGGCCCTACCTTGCCGAAAGCCGGACGGTGTTAGCGAATCCGAAGAATCCGAGTTGTTTGACGTTGAAAGGAATATCAGGGGACTAGTTTTGCAATCCTCTTAGTGTTTTAGTTTTGCGGCCCGGTTCAAGGAGATACTCGTGCGGCTCTCTCCCCAACAGCCAGAGTGAGAGCTTTTGATTCACTTCCTGCCGCAATGATTTGCAACCAATAGATGTATCCCCAGAAGAGTCAAATTCAGGAAAAGGTAGGCTCAGAAACCTACCCTTTAGGCGAGCAGAGTGAGCGCTTCTCCGACGGACGCGCGATGGCCCTGGTTGCCCTGAGTCATACACATCTCGAACACAGACTCTACACGACGATGCTTTCCGAGACTGCGGAGCGGAACGTCGATGTCGGTCTGTTCAGTGTTCGCCACTTGATGATGCTCACCAGCATCCGCAGCGCGAGCACGGTGCGACGAGGGCTGGAAGGGTTGATTGCCAAACTCAGCATTGAACGACAGAGTAACGGAAAAATTGGGAACGGAGAGTCAGGGAAGCATTTCCTCGTTCGCACCCCGGAGGAGATTCTCGCGCGGCGGAGTGAGATGGGCGTCGCGTCGTACCCGTGGGCAGTGCGGATCAAAGAAGGGAATCAATATTTTGAGCGAGCGATTAAGCGCGTGGTGGCGCATAACAATCTGAGCCGCCGCGAAGCTCAAGTGGCGCTGTGTTGTGTTGAAGGACTGTCGAATGCCGAGATAGGCGGGCGTCTGAACGTCGGCGAGCAGACGGTGAAATTCCATCTACGCCACATCTTTATCAAGTTTG
>JBGPNE010000489.1:0-3343 GCA_041487335.1 Pyrinomonadaceae bacterium | reverse complement strand
GGGTTGCTTCTCGGATGGAACCACGGTAGTGCGGCATACACATCATCCTGGTGGCAGCCCTGGGCCAATGGTTGGAAGCCGCAGACGTCACAACTGGGATTCGAAGCGGCCAGTCAGGGGGCTTTGGTGCTCGCGTTGATCATGTTGGTTGGCCGGGCGATGGTCGGACCACTCTTTGCACAATCAGCCTGGAACAACGTGACGTTCACGGGCGGTGAGGTGCGTGAGCCGGGCCGCAATTTGCCGCGTGCACTCTTAATAGGATGCGGCCTGGTTGTCGGTCTTTATCTCCTTGCAAATCTCGCCTACGTCGTCACGTTGCCGCTCGCCGGCATTCAGAATGCACCCCAAAACCGCGTCGCCACGGCCACGATGCAGGCGATATTTGGTGTACGCGGCACCCTTCTTATGGCGATTGCCATCATGATTTCCACCTTTGGCTGTAATAACGGTCTGATCCTGGCCGGCGCCCGCGTTTACTTTGCGATGGCTCGTGACAGTCTTTTCTTCAAGCGCGTTGCTACTTTGAACCCTCGCCACGTACCTGCAGTTGCGCTGACTACACAAGGACTCTGGGCGGCGTTTCTGACCTTGCCGAGAACGGTTACAATTGATCCACGAACGCACGGCGTGACTTACGGAAACGTCTACACTCAACTGCTCGAATACATTGTCTCTGCCGATATGATCTTTTACTCGCTGATGGTTGGCGCTGTGATTGTCATGCGGCGCAAGGCTCCTAACATTGAGCGGCCATACCGCACTTATGGCTATCCTGTCGTGCCGTTGGTTTACATAGCTCTGGCGGCTTTGTTTGTTTTAGACCTTGCTTATCTTGTTCCCTCAACATCTGGAATTGGCTATCTGCTCGTGCTCACCGGCATCCCGGTCTATTTCATCTGGCGCAAGGACTCGGCTGCTATCGCCGAAGAGGGCACGAAAGAGCGGGGGTAAAACCACCCTTCCTGACTATGAGATTGCTTAAATTGATCTGTTCTGCTTTTAGCTTGAGAGCCTTTCAGATTGAGAATCATGACTCAACTCAGATCAGCTCATGGTCAGGAAGGGTGGCTTGCCCCCGCTCTTAGTAAGGACATAAGACAGGAGAGACCCCGGAAATTATCATCGACGCACTTTCCTATTTTTGAGTCTTGGCGTTCCTGGCGTCTTGGCGATTAATCCTGTTCCTACTTCACCCACTCGTCCGCAATTTCTGTCTCCACTTTTACTGGCACAGTCTTCAGATATTCCTCACCGGCCGCGCACATCGCGCGCTCGACCTTTTGCGCAATCTCTTCAGCCTCGTCTCGATCCGCCTCAACGACAATCTCGTCATGAATGATGTTAACGATCCTGGCAGTTGTGTCGTGAAGCTCGCCTTTCAACAGCCGCAAGGCGCGCTTCAGTATGTCTGCGCTGGTTCCCTGAATCGGCGTGTTCTTTCCGTTGCGCTGCGTCATCGAAACCTGCTGCCGGTCTTGTTCATCAAAGCGGAAGCGAACGAGCCGGCCTGAACCTGTTCGTGCCTGGCGTTCGCGCACGGCGCGATTAGCAGCTTCGCGCAGATAGCTGTCCAGCTGGCGATAGGTTCCGAAATATTTCCGCAAAACAACCTCGGCTTCAGACACGCTCAAACCGGTCATTATCGAGAATCGCTGAGCGCCGATGCCATAGACCACCCCGAAGTTCAAACGCTTAGCAAACGAACGCTGATCCGGCGTCACCTGATCGAGCGGCACGTTGAACACCTGTGATGCGGTGACGCGATGGAGATCTGCGCCCAGGTTGAAGGCATCGATGAAACCCCGATCGCCCGAGAACTCGGCGAGGATGCGCAGCTCGATTTGCGAGTAGTCGGCAATGACCAGCCTTCTGCCCTCGGGATGGCCAGAGAAACAGCGGCGATATTCAACTGCATGCGGTACTTGCTGGATGTTCGGATTCGTGCACGAGAATCTTCCCGTCGGGGCGCCAATCTGACGAAAGTCAGCGTGCACACGGCTCGTTACTGGATTGATGAGCTCGATCATATTCTGACCGTAACTCGTCAACGCCTTTTGCACAGTGCGATACTCAAGCAGCTTCGCGACGACCGGATATTCGGCCGCCAGCGGCTGCAATTTCCAGTTTCGTGTGGAATCGGGAACAGGTATTCCGAGACGTTCGAGCGCCTGCGTGAGCTGCTGGTGAGAATCGAGATTGATTTCGGCGCGCTGCGGACCACCAAACAACGACCCTTGCAAGGACTCCTCGGCGAGGACCTCTTGCAGTTCATCCGCTAATTCCGCCCTCCGCTTCTCAACAATCGTCAACTGATCGAGCCAGCGATCTTTGTGCATGAAGAACCCGGCCAGCTCGATATCGGCGACGGTCATCACGCACTCGAATTCGAGCTGAGCACATTTGACCAGTGAGTCAGAACGCAGTCGCTCGATTAACTTCTCACGGAGTGGCAGCAGTATGGCTGCGTCTCGCGCCGCATACTCCAGTTGCGCTTCCGATAGCTCAAAGTTCCAGTTGCTGAGGCGTTCAGTTTTATCTACCGACTCATTCAGATACCGGGCGGCGACAGCTTCCAGCCCGTGACGCTCTTCAATATCACCAGCACTAATTAACTGGCTCGCGAGCAACGTATCAAAGATGCCACCGAGATCCGCGCCCAGGTTGTGCTTAATAAACTTTGCGTCAAACTTTGCGTTGTGAGCGATCTTGATCGGGCGCGGCGCCGCGAGCAATTGCCTCAAAGGTGCAAACAATTCGCTTCCGGATAGATTGCCATTGATGAAGGAATCGAGGTCGACGATGCGCACACCGTCTGGAGCAGCAAGCTGAATCAGTCGCAACCGCGAAGTGTAAGGGTCCAGATCGGTTGTCTCCGTATCGAGTCCAATCGCCTGTTGTCGGGATAAAGACTCAACCGTATTGCGCAACTCGTCTTCCGTTTTGATTACCTGATAATTCGTATTCATCAACTGCTAATTAATCAGTCTCTATTCTTCGATCCCATGAGTCGTTTCAGCATTAGAATCTGTCCCTTGTGCTGGGCTTCGTGATCGATTAGATGATGCAATATCCAGCGCAGGCTGTGTTCATGAGTTTCGCCGCGTCTCTCGAAGCTACTAATGTGTTCCAGGTCGTCATCACTAAATGACGAAAGAACGTCGCGAGTTTGACTTCTAATCTTCTCGATCTCCCGCAAACAAAATTCTGCTGAATAGCCCTTGCTCGCAAAGCCCTCTGGATCCTTCAGCACATCCCAGTAGGGCGCGCCTCGATCCTCGGATGTCAGCTTGTGACCAGAGATAACGCACTGCATCCACCACCACTCTGCCTCACTAATGTG
>JBGPNE010000488.1:0-3374 GCA_041487335.1 Pyrinomonadaceae bacterium | reverse complement strand
TGGAGAATGAGGTTGGACCCGACGAGTAGAGTGATCAGAATCAGTCCGGCGGCTGAAAACGCGGCCAGGTAGACGACGCTGCGCTTGACGACGACGCGCATGTCCATCAAGCGGTGGCGAATGATCGCATGACCTATCAACCCCAGCAGGAAGAGCGAGAAGAAGGGACCGTACTTGCTGAAGGTAGACGTCTTCAGGAATACAGGGAAGACCAGATTGGTGGCCGTCACCAGGCCGCTGGGAATGGCGAAGGCAAATATGATATAGCGGATTTGAAGCTTCAGCAGTCCCGCAGATGCGCGATACTTCGAAGCGAGGAGGTAGCCAGAATATGTGAGCCATAGAATCACGTAAGCCGCAAATACAAGGTGCAACGGTCCATAGGTGACTCCTGAGCCATACGGTCCCGGCGTTACAGAAACTACGATCCACGGCGAAAAAGAAAAAGCGCACAGCGCCAGGCCTATCGGCGTGAACAACCAGCGTCTCATTCGAGAATGCTCGATCGCGCCGACGGGAATGCGCTGGATGAACGTGAGAACGCCCAGGGTAATCAGACTTGCGGAGGCGAAGGCAAAGCGTAGAGCCCAAGTATGGCCTACGCTAGCGTAGTGGGCGAAGGCAATGGCCGTAGTCCAGGCACTAATTGTCGTCGCCATGAAGCCAAAGGCACGATTCTGGCCGGCGCCTGGGTCGCGGCGATAGACATAACCGCCGATCCACAGATTGAGAGCTGCTGTGAGCGCGAGGAACAGAGCAGTCAGGCTTAACTCCATCGTTCTGCCTCACTGCGCTCCGTGCGCGATCGCGGTCTCATGCGGGCCGTATCTCTAACTGTGTAAAGCTGTTTCTTCGGCAAGACTGAGCGTCCCGATGCTCGCGGGGAACTCAACGATGAAGATGGTTCCTGAGCGATCCGTCCTGTTCTCGGCTCGAATGGTCCCTCGGTGAGCGTCAGTTATGCCTCGGCAGATCGCCAGCCCGAGGCCTGAGCCCCGCGCCTTGGTAGTGAAGAACGGATCGAAGATTTTTGCCCCTACCGATTCAGGTATGCCGGGCCCCGTGTCTAAAACTTCTACGACAATCCACTGTGATCCTTGTAGATCCTTACGCCTTGCCTGAACTGCTATCTCTCCCCCCGGTCCCATCGCCTCGACCGCATTGAGGAGAAGATTGAGGAAGAGTTGCTTTAGCTGTGTTTCTTCGACCGAGACAAGTGGGGCAGGGTCCTGAAATTCGCAGCGCACAGTTGTTCTCGTTTGCTCGAGCTGAGCTCGAAGTAGCGATAGGGTATCTTTCATAGGCTCGCGAATGTCGACCGCGCCGATTTGCTGAGGGGCAGTTGCCGCGAGACCACGGAGCCGTCCCACAAGGTCGTCTATCCGTGCGATCTCTCGAACGACAACCTTCGAGAAATCCTCTCGGAAGTCCGTATCGGTGAACCGTTCAGGAAGGAGCTCAGCGAATGTTCTGATGGCGACAAGTGGATTCTTGATCTCATGCGCGACGCCCGAAGCCAGCGCTCCGAAGGAAGCCAGGCGTTCTGCGCGTCTCTTTTCACGCTCGAGATCCTTAAGCCGTGTTAGATCACTGAAGACAATCAGAGCCCCGTGCGTAGAGCCGTCCCGTTGGCTCAAGACTGCGGTTGAGCATACGAGAGGGACACTGGATCCGTCTGGTTGCTGTATTGACGTTTCGAATTGCGATCGGGGTGTCTGGGATTCGAGCGTCTGCTGCAATGGAGAGGCCAAGTCCTTTGGAAGGAGCTTGTAGGAGTGACGGTCGGCGCGTGATGCGAGCAGGCCGGTCAAACGCTCAGCGGCAGGGTTGAACAGGGAGATCTCTCCCGAAACGTTTACTGCGATGACGCCGCTGTCCATCGTAGAGAGGATGTTGTCGACGTACTCGTTTACTAGGACGACCTGACGGTACAACTGGGCATTCTTCATGGCAACACCGGCCTGGCTTGTCAGAGTTTCCAGAAGATCGATGTCTTGGGCAAAATAGGGATCACCGGATCGCTTTGAGCCGACTAGAATTAGACCGACGATGGTGTGATTATCTAGAAGCGGGAAAGCGATCTCTGCGTCAAGGTCATAAAGTGCTCGCGTCCCGGCGGCCATGTCTACGCTCTGTGTATTTCGGGCAGCTTCCTCACGCACGAGGGTCGTCCGATGAGTCCGCAGAAGTGTCAGGAGTGGCGACTCTTCCGAGAGGGACGGGTGAGGACGTTCAAATGGCCGTGGAAGTGTTGGTATAAATGTTTTGCTTAGGGGATCTTGCAGATAGACGGTGACACTTTCCGCTTTAACGGTGTCGGCTATGACTGTGCTGAGATAGTCTGAAAGATGATCGAGTTCCAACATTGTACTCAACTGCCGACTGGCATCGCGAATGGTGCGCTGGTAGTCATAGGTTTCTCGGTACAGGTAGCGATTCACGGAGCGTTGGATCCAGTGTTTTAGTGGTTGAAAAACTATGGCCAGGATAAGAGCCCCAATGAGCCCTTGAAGAAGCGTGATGCGATCGTGATCATAGCTGGCTAGACGCCTCAAGAGATGGGCAATCAAGGCGAAAACAAGCGCTGAAGTAGAAATTGCAAACACATAGGCCACACTCGTTCTGATGACAACTTTGACGTCCATGAGGCGGTGGCGGATAATGGTATGGCCGACGAAGATTACGAGAGGAAGCGTAAAGTACGGGCCGAGCCATGTGTACACGGTTCTTCCTAGGAGAAAAGGGAAAAGAAGATTGGTTGTAATGCCACCGGCAAATGACGTGAGGCAGCCAATTGCTAGATACTGAAGCTGTACGCGCGCTTGACCGCGAGCTCGTCGCCACTTTGAAACGAAGACGGCAAAGGCTGTGATCCCTGCTGTTAGAAAGTACGCGACAAAAAGTGGATAGAGAATGCCGGATGTTCGCCTGAAGCCGGAGTCCGTTACTGCGGCATCGTAAACGAGAAGTGGTGTTGTAATGGAAAGAAAGGCAAAGACGGAAGCAATAGCAAGTAGCAGATGAAGGGCGCGCTGCGAAGGCCATGGACTGCGTGAAGGGAAGACCGTTGTGAAGGCTAGGAAGCACACCGGAATGAAGCTAGAGCTCAGGAAAGCGAAGCGCGACCAGATCTCTGGGGCCACGCCCGAATGTAGCATGCCGATTGAAACGCCCCATCCGGCGATGCTGAGCGTGCATGCGGCGAACCATCGATTGATTGGGCTGGCTGGATTGGCGCGCAAAATGAAGAAAGCGAGAATTAGGAGAAGAAGGGCGACAGCAGCAAGTGATACGGGGACCATCACGGCAGGTTGCTAGGCGGCACCGAGCACCAAGGCCAGATGAGTGCCACCGATGCTATGGCTGTGGATGAG
>JBGPNE010000487.1:0-3374 GCA_041487335.1 Pyrinomonadaceae bacterium | reverse complement strand
CGACGCAGCGCCACTCAATTACGGAACCGCGAGCGATAGCGATCGGACCCTGGCACAACGCACCCAGCACCGACTGAGACAGAAGGGTTTCAATGCGCCGGCGTTTGGTTGTTACTGTGGTACACATAACTGAGTGGCGCTGCGTCGGCCCGGTCGCTCCTGGTTCTGTAATTGAGTGGCGCTTTGTATTGACCCGTTCGCTTTGTCCGCAGATGGCATCCTGACCAGTTTTCACACAGTAAGTCATCAACCAAGGTTCGCCACCGCGAATGTAAACAGGTCACGGTTCTGTCAATCTGTCAGCTGCGAACCCTATTTTCACAAGAGTGTCGCAAGCAAGGGGTCGGCAGCCAGAGCCCTCCCTAACACCCGTCAAACGGCAGCGACCTCACTCATACTTTAGGGCCACCAGTGGATCGACCTTCGTCGCGCGGCGCGCCGGGATGTAGCAGGCGATCAAGGCGACGAGAATCAAGAACGCGGAAACACTAGCGAAGGTAATCGCGTCAGTAGGCGTTACTTCGAACAGCAACGTGGTCATCAGGCGCGTCAGCGCAAACGCGATTGCCAGCCCGATGGCGACGCCGATTAGCGTGAGCATCAGTCCATTCTTGATGATTAACCCGAGCAGATCGCTCTGCTGCGCGCCCAACGCCAGGCGAATGCCAACCTCGTGCGTGCGCTCGGCGACCGAGTAAGCCATCACGCCATAGATGCCGAGCGCCGCGAGCACCATCGCTATCACAGCAAAGAGCGCGAACAGCAACATGTTGAATTTGCGCGGCGCCACTGTGTCTGCGACCACATCGCTCATTGTCTTGATGTTCGCCACCGGCTGATTGCGATCGATCGCCGCTACGATGTTCCGAACAGGAGTAGCAAGCTGAGATGGATTGGCGGCGGTGCGGACGAAAAGAATCTGGTTGCGCTGCGGTCCGAGCGGGCGCGACAAATACCAATCCGGTTCCGCTAATGAATCGATCGCCCGATGTGGCAGATCTTTGGCTATCCCAACAATGGTGATCCACGGATTATCCGCTCGGGGCAAACCGACGGTTAGGCGCCGCCCGAGGGGATTCTCGTTGGGCCAGTAGCGATGGGCCATGGTCTCGTTGATGACTGCAACGACAGGCGCGGCTTCTTGCATGTCTTGCAAAGTCAGATCGCGGCCCTGGACCAGCGGAATGCCAAGCGTGTGGAAATAATTAGCGCCGGCCATCTGCCATCCAGCGAAGCTGGGATTGCTCGGATCGAGTGGGCGTCCTTCGACGGAGAAGGGATCGTTACGTGCCGTCCCGCTTAATGGCCTCGCCGTGCTCAAACTCGCCGCTTCGACTCCCGGCAAACTTCCCACCCGGCGCACGAGTTCCTGGAAAAAGCCAGAGGCCTGCGCAGCTTCGCGATAGTGCGAGTCGGACAGGTTTATCTCCACGGTCAGTAGCCTGGCGGTCGCAATTGCCGGCTTGATGTGCTGCAGGCGCAGAAAGCTATTGACCATGAGTCCCGCACCTGTAAGCACAACCAACGAGAGCGCGACCTCGCCAATGAGAAGTCCATTCCGCCAGTAGTGATGGCGCCAATCACCAATTGCCGCAGCTCTGTTTTCTTTCAGTGTTCGTTGCAGATCGAATTGGGAAGCTTGCCAGGCTGGAACAAGACCAAATAAAACTCCAGTAAAGATTGTCAACAATGCCGCAAAAGCCAGCACGCGCCAGTCAACATTTATCTCTTGCAGGCGCGGCAGACTCTCCACCCGGAGTGCAGTAAGTGAGTCGACTCCCCAGAGCGCGACCAGCAAGCCCGAGATCCCACCGACGAGAGCGAGTATCACACTCTCAACGAGCAACTGCCGGGCAATGCGCCAGCGGCTGGCGCCCAAAGCTAAGCGAACAGCCAACTCCTTTTGTCGCACCGCCGCCCGTACCAGTAACAAATTCGCCACATTCGCACAGGCAATGAGCAGCACCAGAGCAACCGCGCCGAACAATAGGAGCAGTGCGCGTCGACTGCTGCCAACGGCCTCTTCTCGCAAGGGCCGGAGCGTAATTCGCCAACCGCCATCTTCGCCGTTGGGACCGCGATAACCACGATACTGACTTTCGAACACCTCGCCCAGCGCATTCATTTCGGCGCGCGCTTGCGTCAGCGTGACATTGGACTTAAGGCGAGCAAGAACATTCAGGTAGTAAGGCCCCTGGCGCTGGGCCACCTGCTCGGCAGGGTAAACCAGCGGAATCCACAAATCGGCAGGTGTCCCAAATGGAAAACTCGCGTGCGGGAATTGAAAATTCGCCGGCATCACACCGATGACTGTGTAGTCTCGATCATTGAGCCTGATAGGTTGGCCCACGGCGCTCGCTTTGCCGCCGAGGCGACGCTGCCAAAATCCGTGACTCAGAACGACTACGTTGTCGTGGCCGGTTTGATTTTCATCTGTCGCGATTCCTCTGCCTTGCTCAACCTGCGCGCCCAGCATGGAGAACAGATTCGCCGTGACACGCGCGCCGGTGATGCGCTCGGCCTGATCGCCTCCGCTCAGATTAAAACTCTGATTGTCGAATGCGGCGACCTGCTCGAAGATCTGGCTTTGAGTGCGGTAGTCTTCATACTCCGCCGCCTTGGCGGTCAATCGCTCGATGTTTAGCTTCAGGAAGTTGCCCCAAATCATTACCAATTGGTCTGAGTCTCGATAAGGCAGCGGACGCAACAGGACACCATTTACAACACTGAAGACGGCGGAATTGGCTCCGATGCCCAGAGCAAGCACCGTCACGACAATGATGGTGAAGCCCGGATGCTTGCGCAGACTCTTGATTCCGTAACGAATGTCCTTAAATAGTGTTTCCATCAGTTCATTTCCAATTGTCGATTGCCGATTGCCAATTACCGATTGCCGATTGTCGATTGCCGATTGCCAAATTCTCCGACCACCGACCCGGCTATTGCCGTTCAATTGGCAATCGGCAATGGGCAATCGCAAATCACTTCATTCGTATCGCAGCGCCACCAATGGATCGACTTTAGTCGCGCGCCGCGCTGGGATGTAGCAAGCGAGCAACGCGACAACGATTAAGCTCAGGGAAACCGCGGCGAACGTAGTGGCGTCGGTCGGCTTAACTTCGAACAACAAGCTGGTCATTAATCTGGTTAAGGCAAATGCCCCAGCCAGTCCCACCAGCACGCCAATAGTCGCGAGTGTCATTCCCCGTCGCAGGACCAGCTGCAACACGTCTCGTGCTCCGGCGCCCAGCGCCATGCGAATTCCGATTTCATGTGTGCGTTGGGTGACCGCATAGGACATGACGCCGTAGGTCCCCACGGCCGCGAGCGCCAGCGCTACCAACGCAAAGACAGCCAGCAGCGCCGTGTTGAAT
>JBGPNE010000486.1:0-3378 GCA_041487335.1 Pyrinomonadaceae bacterium | reverse complement strand
GGATCTTTCTTGATCGCCTGCTCGTAATATTCAATGCTTTTCTCAAGGTCTTCTTTCGCGCCAGAACGGTTGAAATAATAGCGGCCCAGCATGTAAAGCTGGTAAGCCTCAGCATTCTGTGTGTAATGTTTGGCCAGCCTCTTTGTCTCGTCTCCTGTTAAATGCAGCCGTAAGTTCTCCGCGATGTCCTGGGCGATCTCCGCCTGCACGTTCATGATATCGGTCAGCTTGCGATTGTATTGCCGGCCCCACAGATGTTTGTTGTCGCGCACGTCGACAAGCTCAGTGGTGATCGAAAGCTCATCGCCATGCTGAACGAGCCTGCCCATCAGCACCGCTCGGACGTTCAGTTCGCGTCCCACCATCTGCGGGTCTGTCTGCTTTCCCTTGTAACGCAAGACTGAGTTGAGCGAGATTACTTTTTTGAGATTGGGCAACTGTGAAAGGCTGTGGATGATGCTGTCGCTGATACCATCCGAAAGATATTCGGTATTAGGATCGCCGCTCACGTTGACGAATGGAATGACCGCGACTGAATCTATGGCTTCGCCGCCTTTAGCGAAGTAAAAGTAATAAACGACGGCCGCGACTGCAATCACAACGGTGGCGAGAGCAAGCATCGCGCTTCGCTTATGGCGCTTAATCTCGCTGACAATGTATTCAGCACTCGAGGTCGGATGCGCTACTCCGATGTCGACAGTGCGCGCCGCAGATTCATGTGTAGTCTGCCCCGCAGCCTGCCCGCTGCTTTTCGTCACCGCGTCCGACAAACTTAAGTTTGTCGAACCTCTTGCGTCTGGCCGGCTGGAGCGGTCGAGGCAAGCCAACTCTAACTCCTGCTTCAAGCTCTTCAGATCGAGGTCTAGATCCTTGACCGTTTGGTACCGTTCATCTCTGTTCTTGCGCAGTGCCTTGCTCACAATTCGTTCAAGCTCTGCCGGCACATCCGGTAAGTAACGTGACAAGGGCGGCGCTTCCTTTTCCAACAACGAGACGATCACGTGGCTGGGAGTTTCTCCTTCGAACGGTGCTCGACCGGTCACCATCTCACAGAGCACGACGCCAAGACTCCAGATGTCCGTGCGACCGTCGACCGCCAGTCCTCGGGCTTGTTCCGGTGACATGTATTGCACGGTGCCCATCACCATTCCCGGATCAGTCTTCACTCGTACACGCGTGGCTGCTTCAGCGTCTACTGTGTCTGCTTGATATTCGGTTAGCTTGGCCAGTCCGAAGTCTAAGACTTTAACGTACCCATCGCGCCGGATCATTATGTTTTCGGGTTTGATGTCACGATGCGCCATGCCGGCCTCGTGCGCAGCGGCCAGGGCGCCAGCCACTTGAGTGGCAATCTCGAGCGCTTCGCCCGGCTTCATCGTATGTGCCATGCGCTCGCGCAGCGTCTCGCCGTCTATAAACTCGGTGGCGATGAAGTGTTGACCATGAAATTGACTGATCTCATGGATGGTAAGAATGTTCGGGTGATTTAGGCCGGAGGCGGTGCGAGCCTCTTGCTGAAAGCGGCGGACGCGAGCTTCGTCCCGGGTAAAGTAGTCAGGCAGGAGCTTGAGCGCGACCTTGCGGTCAAGCCTTGGATCGTGTGCGAGGTAAACTTCTCCCATCCCGCCGGCGCCCAGCAACTCAATAATTTCATAGGGGCCGATCAGACGGCCAATCATCGAACGTCTTTGGTTATCAGCGATCAAGCGTGCGGCTACTTCGTGAACGGGCGTCTCAATGAAGTCTCCGGCTTTTTCGTGAGAGGCGAGCAGAGATTCAACCTCGCGGCGCAACTCCTCGTCGCCATTGCAGGAGCTGTCAATGAAGGCCATACGCTCCGCGGAGTTTCGTTCCAGTGCAGAGTGATACAAGTCTTCGATCTGCTGCAAACGCTCAGGCGTCATTACTGATCTCGCGGTGCAACCATGATTTGGCAAAGCTCCAATCTCGCATTACCGTCACAGGCGAGACTTTGAGGACCTCCGCGATCTCTTCTACTGTCAATCCACCAAAGAACTTGAGCTCGACGACCTGGCCTTTGCGTGGGTGCATTGTGGCCAGCCTTTTCAGCGCCTCATCAAGGGCGATCAATTCCGCTCCTCGTTCTGGATTCAAGACGGCGAAATCTTCGAGGGCCACTTTCCGCCCCCCGGCCCGCTTGGCGCGAGTGTGAGTACGAGCATGATCGACCAGGATGTGGCGCATCAACTGGGCAGCGAGCCCGAAAAACTGAGCGCGATTCTGCCAGTGCAGATCATTTTGATCGACGAGTCGCAGATAGGCTTCGTTGACGAGAGCCGAAGTTTGCAGCGTGTGATCAGGACGCTCTCGGCTCATGTAGTGATGAGCCAGACGGTGCAACTCCTCATAGACCAGTGGCGTTAATTGGTCGAGCGCAGCCTGATCCCCATTGCCCCAAGCCACGAGCAGTTCAGTCACTTGTTGGGGGACAAGGGTCGCCATATTGCGTCGTTGTTTAGAAGATCGTACTAACCCGCGGGCGTGTCACATTGTAGCACCGTGAGAATCCCGCCCGTTAGCCAAATATCTCCCTGAAAGTAATGGATTGTTCCCCAGTGCCGTAGGCACGAAATGTTTACGGCCGCAAGCGCCATTTCATCTCGAACCCATTTATGGGTGGCAGAGAGAACATTTCGCTCCTCCGGAGCTAGGGTCCTTCTGTGGCCTTGTCTGGTCCATAAACATTTTGCCGCTATGCGGCTGGGCCGAGCGACGAACAGGAACCGAAGGATTACCCCCAAAAAATTCTTGAAAATGCCTGATAGGTTTCGCACACAATTGTCGCTCTATGGGTGAAGGCAAAGAGTTTTCCCTGTGCTTTGCTCGAAAGGAGAGATGAAAATGCGCCTCAACTGCCAAAGAAACCCCGCTCGACAGCTATGCGGTTTGCTATTAGCACTGGTCGGTTTAGTGATTGGGATTGCCCTGCCATTAGCTTCGACCACCGCAGCGGCGTCGGTAAAGCAATCGGATTCTGGTTCGATCTCGTCTGTATCCAGTCAAGAAATTCCCCTGAGCTTGAACAGATGGAGCAGCAATGGACCAGACGGCGGGAGGGTTCGTTCATTAGCAATTGAGCGAAGCAATCCAGCCACTATCTATGCCGGAGTTGATGGTAGTGGCGTATTCAAGAGCACCAATGGAGGCGAAAGCTGGAGCAGTAGTCTAGCCAATACTGATGCCAATACTTATGTTCGAGCGTTGGCAATTGACCAGACAACCCCGACGACAGTGTACGCAGCTCGAGAAGGCTCTGACGCGGGGATCTTTAAGAGCAGTGACGGCGGCATTAGCTGGCACGCAACCACCAATCTCCATGTAAACACGCTGGCGATTGATCCTGTCCATCCGAATATC
>JBGPNE010000485.1:0-3378 GCA_041487335.1 Pyrinomonadaceae bacterium | reverse complement strand
GGATTGCGTTGCGAGGATATAGTTTGCTGTAGCTGACCCGCACAATTCCAGAGATCGCGCGCAGTGGTGAATTGCGTGGCAACGTGCGCTTGATAGCATTCCCGCTGTGTCCATTTGCAACTACTGGTTTCCTCGCGCCGCCCATTTGGTCTTGCCTCCCGGTGTTGGCCAGCAACCGCCTCACTATTGGCTTGCGGCTGCTCTTAAACATCGAATAATCAGTTCCTGTTTGAGCAAGCCATGTGCCAACTACTGGTGCTTACGGGTTGTTTGGAAAATGGGACGAGCCTGAATCAGCTTTCAGATTCGCGGTTAGGATAGACACTTCGAGAACTTCGATCCGTGCGCTAACGCACATAACGGAAATGACAAGTTTCTTACTGATTTCTTGAAGGAACTCTAGTATGTCATCACAGAGCGACCGAAAGCTCAGCACCAAGCGAATCCAGGGTCTGACCCACTTCGCGGCTTTGGGTTACATATGCAGCACGAGGGACCTTGTGGGAGTTTTCTCACAGCGCTTGCGGATCTTTACTCAAAAACAAGGGACCGAGACCCAACTTTTCTGGGAAAGATCCTTGGTTTCGATCCGGCATGTGTGTTGCAACCTCATGCATACGGTAAGCCCCATTTCTGGAGCGATTGGCGCAGCGGCTGGCCGCTCAGAAGCCGGAGTTGGGGCGAAATGGAGGACGGAAACCATGGCAAAAGATGATCGTGATATTCTCGAACTGCTCAAAGAGGAACTGGCTTTCGTCGAGCAAGGCGGCTATGGGCGCTCAGTGCGCACGCCATGGTTACCCAAGTCGGCTTTTGAGGACTCTCTGACCTGCATTAACTATGCTGACCCGGATCGAACCATTCCCTGCACTGAATGCCGTTTGATTGATTTCGTCACCAATGAACACCGCTCCGAGGAGGTTCCTTGCCACTTCATTGGTTTGAATGAAGCCGGCGAAACGATCAAGGATCTGGAGGCCCAGGGCGATCAGGCAAAATTGGAAGCGACGCTGAAGCAGTGGATGAAAGCGAAGATTAAGCAGATCGAGGAACAAAGAGCCACGTCCGAAGCGATGAAGCAGTCGGCCGCCTAGCGCCTGTCTGGGACTTCCAAATCTTCCTTTAGGTACGCGGACCCGAAATGAAGTGTCAGCGTTTTCGCAGAGGTCGCTTCGACTTGGCCGACCGCTTTCCATTCGAATCGTTAGTTTTGACTCGCGGAACTTCGGCCGGAGATGCCCCCAGGCCTTCTTCCGAGGCGAAGGCGCGTTGGGCCAGCGCCAGATGCTCGCTCATCGCCGTTCGTGCCTCGTCGGCTTTGCCGGCACGAATCAAACGATAGATCTCGCGGTGCATGGCGACGGACTCCTTCAGATCTTTGGCGCGACTGACCGTCTCACGGCGCCGTTCGTACATTACTGCAGACACCATGTCCATGAGAGCAGCAAGGATTGGATTACTACTGGCGGCCGCGACTGCTCGATGAAAGCGAATATCGTGAATCAGGTATTCTTGCGGATCGTTGAGCGTGGCATACATCTCCGTCACTTCTTCCGCCATCGTTGCTAAATGAGCGTTGGTCGCATGTTCGGCGGCCAGGCCCGCAAGTCCAATTTCGAGCAGGCGTCTAGCTTCGAAGAGCTCCTCTGGGGTGAAACCATGAAGCGCCGCCAGCATTCTCAGAGGCTCACTGTCCAGCGCCGGCGGACCAGTTGCGATATACGTACCTGAGCCGTGCCGCGAAGTGAGTGCGCCCATCGCGGCCAGAAAGCGAAGCCCGGCCCGCAGACTAGCGCGGCTTATCCCCAGTCGCTTTGCGAATTCGCGCTCGGAAGGCAATCGGTCGCCAGGTTTCAACTTGCCCTCACGAATCATGTCGCGAACCTGAATGACGACCTGCTCGGTCATCAGGCCATTTTTCGCTGGGCTGACAGCTTTGAAGGTGCCAATCTTAATAGAGGTCATACCATTCCTTTGTGTCCACAAGCGCGTGCGTGTGTTTGCCGTTGCCACATTTACCATCGCCACAATATGGTGTCAAGGTGTTTCTTTCGTGCGACTTGCAGGCGCCTTACGTCACTTGAAAAGAGTTTGTTGGAACTTCGAACAAAAAGCTTGACGCGACATGGCCGGTCGTGATAAAAAAAGCAGCATTCCAGAAGTGGTCAGACCAATTTATTTAGTCGGACTGTTGAATTGGTCCTGGCCTGATTATGACAGCCACGAATGTGTCAGTTGGGATTCCGGTTGTCCGTTGAATGCTCTCGGTGACTCAGCTTCACCAGAAAGGCTCACTCTTATGAGTAAGAATTGTTGGTGCCGAAGTGGCAGCGCTGCGCTGTTACTGCTTTTCGCCTTTGTGATCGCGAGTGCTCAGGAGTTTAGAGGCTCGATTACAGGTCAGGTAACTGATCCCAACGGTGCCGTGGTGGCCGGTGCCACAGTCACTCTCAAGAATGTGGCAACGAACACACAGGCAACCACTACAACAAACGGGGACGGCAGTTATGATTTTCTGCTTCTGCAACCGGGCAAGTATACGCTAACCGTTAACGCGCAGGGTTTCAGCGCAGCGACTCGTGAAGGAATCGAGATTCGTGTAGCCGACAAACTGACACTCGACATTAAGATGCAGACTGCCGGCGTAACCGGAATGGTCACGATCGTTTCGGGCACCGCACTCGAAACCGGATCGGTTAGTACTGGCGCCGTGATCGAAAGAAAGCAAATCGCCGAGTTGCCTTTGTCCGAAGGCACCGCATATCAGCTCGCGACCCTCGCGCCTGGCGTTGTCTATACCGGCAACCCACAGTTCACGGCGCCTATTTCGAACGGCAATCTCGCGGCCTTTCGCTCGAACGGGGCACCCCCACAAAATCAAATTACGCTGGACGGGTCGCCTAATTACGCCTTCGATTTCGCCGTCGGTTTTTCACCACCCGCCGATGCGGTTCAGGAATTCAAGATCCAGACAAACGCCTTTGATGCCCAGCAGGGTTACTCAGCCGGCGCTACAGTCAACGTCGCGGTTAAGAGTGGCACCAACTCTCCGCACGGTTCGGTCTACTACTTCAACCGTGATCGGAGTCGCACCGCAAACAATTTCTTCTCGAATAGGAGCGGGCAAGGGCGTCCGGTAAGGACTTACCATCGCTTCGGAGGCGTCTTAAGCGGACCCGTGGATATCCCGAGGGTTTACAACGGGCATGATAAGACTTTCTTTCTTTTCTCGTACGAGCGGCTGCTGGATAACACGGCCGAGCCGCAACTTTTCTCGGTCCCGACTGCGGCGATGAGAAACGGTGACTTCTCGGCGTTGATTGCGGATCGGACCAATATCGCGTCAACGGCAAACACAGTGATCTACAATCCTTTCTC
>JBGPNE010000484.1:0-3380 GCA_041487335.1 Pyrinomonadaceae bacterium | reverse complement strand
GTATTTGAAACCTGACCAGCCGAGGAAGACGGGACTGAAACAGCCTTGTTATCGCTGTTGGAAGTGGTCGGCACAGTTTGGCCCGCAGAACTGTTCCTGTGCTGATAAGCGTAGAATCCTCCGAAGCCTGCGCCCAAGACGATGACTGCCGCTACCGCAATAAGCCACGTAGGGACGCTCCTTTTCACGGGTGGGGAGATGCGCGCTACCGTGGTTTCACCGGTCTGCACTGTCGCTTGTTTCATGCCGGACCGAGTCGCGGCGGAACCAGTGGGAGTCGCCGGCGATAAAAGTAGTGTAGCCGCTTCGCTTCTGCTGGTTACAACAGTGGTTTCTCCGGATGCTTGAAGCTCCCTACGCATCTCGGCTGCACTGGCATACCGCTGCTCGCGATTTTGGGCCATCGCGCGTTCAAGTAAAGCAGCGATTTCTGGAGCGATGGCGTTGTTAACCTGGTCCGCCCGCTGCAAAGGATCGGGTTGGCCATTGACTATCGCCGCGGCGCGCGTCAGGGCATCCGGCGGTTTAAGGCCAGTCATCAGGTGATACAGAGTGGCCCCAAGCGCATATATATCGCTACGAGCATCAGTGCCTGAGCCCTGGATTTGTTCCAGCGGCGCGTAATTTGGCGTGTAGCCGAATATACTTGCCGACGTCGTAATACGAGATACTTCGCTCGCCTGCCCTTTAGCAAGTCCAAAATCGAGCAGGATAATCTGGCCCCTCGAAGTGAGCTTGAGGTTTTGGGGCTTGATGTCCCGATGAATGATTTGAGGATTTTGGGTGTGCAGATAATCGAGCGCATCGAGAAGCTGATCGGCCCAGGTCAGTACTTGATCCGACGGGAAGGTGCCGCCTTTGCGCGATATCATCTCGGCCAGATCATCGCCCGCAATAAATTGCATTACGAGAAACTGACCGTCGCCTTCGGGAAAGTGGTCGCTCACGCGCGGCAAGGCGGGATGGTGCATGCGCGCCAGCAGCCTTGCCTCTCGCTCGAACTGCTTTCTCAGGCGCTCGTCCGCAAACAACGTCTCTTTCAGCGCGATAGTCGTGTCCAGCCGCTCATCCAAAGCTTCATAAACGGCGCCCATTCCTCCCTGGCCAAGCTGACGGATAATTCGGTAGCGGCTCTGTAAAACTGTCCCTGGCGCAAGCATTAAGATTTCCCTATTGAAATAGTTCTTCGCTTCTCAAGTACCTTTGACGATAAGACTCGGGCGCCGGGGCGACTAACTTCGGTAAGAAATACCAGACTATCCTGCCAACAACGAATCGCGGCTATTATACACGGCCAATCGGCTACAACGAACCGGGACGTTAGACCGGCACATTGAGCGGTTCTAAAATCGAGCGTATGCTACCCCCATGAGCAAACCTTTCCCCCTGCCGGACGATGAAGTTATTGATGTTGGTTCACAAAAGCGACGCCGCTGGCGGCGCTGGGTGATTGCATTTCTGGTCCTTATCTTCATCGCGCTTTCCCGCAGCTTGGCAATCTACCTCTCCGCACTTTGGTTTGGCTCCCTCGGATACTCAGCGGTCTACTGGTACATATTCAAACTGAAAATCGGGCTGTTTCTGATTTTCACGCTGCTGACGATCGCGATTCTTCGAGGCGGTCTCTGGCTGCTCGAACGCACGTTCGCCTCCTATGCTCTCGAGAAACGAACTATTGTCCTTAACAACCAGCCCTTTCAATTTTCACCGGCGCGGTTTATGCGACCGGTCTCTTGGGTCGTAGCCATAGTGTTCGGCCTCTTCTACGGTTTTGCAATGAAGAGCGACTGGCAGACATTTGCCCTCTATTTTAATCAGGCCCCTGCAGCTTTACCCGACCCGATATTTCAAAAGCCACTCAGCTTCTATCTCTTCTCGCTTCCCGTTTACGATTCAATCAGCTCGTGGCTCCTGTTGCTCGCCTTTGTCGTTCTCTGTGCCGCGGTTGTTTACTCTCTACTCACCGTCCCGCAGAGAGTTCTCAAGTCTGCCAGCCGACGGGCGCCAGGGACCTCGTTCTCGGCTGTTTCTTGTGCGCTCGCGGCGTTTCTCCTTTTGCTTGCCTGGCGCACTTATCTGTCGCGCTTTCCATACCTGTGGGAGGATCATCAAACATTCTCCGGCGTTACCTTCTCCGAAGAGAAATATTTGCTTCCTGCTCTGCTTCTAGTCTGTTTTGCTCTCATTCTCGCGGCCGGAATTGCACTCTTAAATGCCTTCACTCAAAGAGGCTTGCGACTGCTTTTGGGTGCCCTTTCAATTCCCATCGCGGTTTATGTCGTGGGGGTTGTCATAGTCCCCGCGTATGTGACCAGCTTTATCGTCAAGCCAAACGAGCTGGGACGCGAGACTCCCTACATCGAGCACAACATTGCCTGGACCAGGCGGGCGTTCGGACTCGAACAGAGCGACTTGCATGAGTTCCAAGCCGAGACTTCGGTCGAAAGCTTTGACCTGGGCGCCAATCGCGCGACTCTCGAAAACATCCGACTGTGGGACTGGCACGCGTTGCAAGACACCTTGAAGCAGATTCAGGCGATAAGAACTTACTATGATTTTCCCGATGTGGATGTGGACCGTTACCGGCTTGGCGCGCAAACCAGGCAAGTGATGCTCGCTACGCGCGAAATCGACACCACCAAACTGCCCGAATCCTCCCGCAATTGGATCAATGAAAAACTGATCTACACCCACGGTTACGGTGTGACTATGAACACCGCGAACGGGTTTACCCCGGAGGGCATGCCTCAGTTCGTCCTTTCAAATATGCCTATTGAGTCGAACGCTCCAGAGATCAAGGTCACCCGTCCCCAGATCTATTACGGACAACTGACCAACACAGACGTTTACGTGAAGACCCGGCAGAAGGAGTTTGACTTTCCGCAGGGAGAATCAAATACCTACACAAGCTACGAGGGCTCTGGCGGTATACAAATCGGCGGCAGGTTGCGTCGTATGTTACTCGCCTGGGCTCTCGGCGATCTTTCAAAGCTCCCCTTCTCTGATGACGTCACTTCGGAAAGCCGGGTCCTAATCCACCGGAACATTCGGGAAATAGTAAATGGTCTCGCGCCATTCCTCATCTATGACAACGATCCGTATATCGTGGTAGGCAACGATGCCCGACTCTATTGGATGATGGATGCCTTTACCGAATCTTCGACATATCCCTATTCGCGTTCCCACCAGGTCGGCAATAACACCGTCAACTACATACGAAACAGCGTTAAGATTGTCATCGACGCTTACAACGGTACCGTGCGTTTCTATGTATTCGATCAACAGGACCCGTTAATCTTGACGTATCGTGCGACCTTCCCTGGGCTCTTTCACGACGCGAGCGAAATGCCCGCTGACCTGCGCGCGCACGTGCGCTATCC
>JBGPNE010000483.1:0-3390 GCA_041487335.1 Pyrinomonadaceae bacterium | reverse complement strand
CACGGAGAATGTCGCTCAGCCGCATCAAAAACCTCAGGATAACGCAGCAGGACAGCCTTCCTGGATCGCCCCTCAGCGACAGACCTCCATGCGGAGAATGATTGTCTAAAACAGCGAATACACCAGATAGCCCGCGCCAATGGTCGAGTGACGTTCCGCCTTAAGCTGCATTATCTCTGTCTGAGCTGAAACCGCAGCTCGTCTGTCAGCACCCGCAACTGATGATCCAGCTGCTGAGAGCGTCGCACAATCGTATGGAGAACGAGTCCTACTGTAATGGAAAGCATCCCTGAAAGGATGAGACCAACAGCCAAAACGGCGGACGGCAAGCGCGGCACCAAGCCGGTTTTGATGAACTCGTAAATTACGATTAGGCCTGGGACAAAGCCCAGCGCGATGAAGAATAAGCCGAGACTGCCAAAGAAGGTTAAAGGCTTGTAATCGCGTATCAGTGCCAGGATTGTATTCAAAATCAGGAACCCGTCGCCAAAGATCCGAATTTTCGAGAAACTGCCCTTGGGCCGGTGAGTGAGATTAACTGGGATTTCAATAATGCGGAAGCCACGATCCAGAGCCTTTATGGTCAACTCTGTCTCGGTTTCGAAGCCGCCTCCGAAGAGCGGGACTCCCTTGACGAATCCCCGGTTGAAGGCGCGATAGCCCGAAAGCATGTCGGTTATCCTGGCTCCCAGGGTGTAGTTCAAAATATATAGAAAGAATTTATTGCCGAATCGATTCGCCGATTTGAACCGGCTGGCGGATTGGGCGTGGAGTCGCGACCCGATGACCATGTCAGCCTCGTCATTCAAGATCGGCTCGATCAATCGGTGAACGTCTGCTGCGGGGTAAGTGCCGTCACCGTCTACCATAATGTAAATGTCGGCGTTCACCTTGCGAAACATTGATTGAACAACATAGCCTTTACCCTGGCGCCTTTCATGAAAGATCCTGGCTCCGGCCGCGCGCGCTCTCTCGACGGTCCGATCCATCGAGTTGTTATCGAAGACGTAGATATCCGCATCAGGTAATTCGGCGCGGAACTGACGAACGACTTCGGCTATGGTAAGCTCCTCGTTATAGCAGGGAATCACCACAGCAACGCTCGGTCTGTCTACCGTACTCGTTTCCATTACAAGGCGGCCCTCTTCACGGGTCCGTTTGGTGGCCAGTGAATCAAAAAGTATGAATAGCCGTCGACCTCGCCCCGGAGTTCAAGCGTACCGCCGAACTGAACGATCTCATCCTCCACGGGCTTCATGCCCGGGTCGGCGCCGACAATATACTGCGGCTCGCCGCGGCTGATCACGAATTCATATACAAGCGCGCGCGTTTCTCCGTTGCTGGAACTGATCTTGTGCGCTGGCTTGCGGGCGTAGTACCAGAGCGTTCCACTCAACTCGTTTGCCCAAATCCAAGCGCGCTCATCCGACAGTTCTGCGGGCAGCGAGAACCGAGGCGGCCTGCGTTCCACCGAAGCTGGCACGTAATTGGACCAGACGCGTCCGATTACGATCAATCCCGGCGCCAAGGCGAGTGCTAGTGCAACGAATTGGAGCGCCCGGCGTAACCAGCCGCGGTCTTTGCTAGTTGCATATTTGTGGTCCTCCACACTAAACGCACCGAGAGCAAGCAATAGTACTGTGCCAAATGTTGCAGGCATCGGATAGTAATGAATTGCGATTTGATGAGTCAGGAAATAAGCGGTGGACAAGCCCCAGATGAGCAAAGCAGCCATGAGCAGCCGGCCCCAATTCAGCCTACGAAGAAACGTTGCCGGCGTATGGGATGCGGCGCGACGAGTTGATAAAAGGAACAAGCCTATGCATCCGATCGAGATGACCGGTAAAGCCCAATTGTCTGTACTAGCTTTACCTGGACCGAAGTAATAGGAGACGTTTGGCCAGAAGCGCTCAAGCGTTGGCCGGGTGGCATCGTAGCGAGGGTAGGTTGGCAAGTACCAGGCTCCGCTCAAACGGCTCTGATGAATCGACAACGGCACCACTCCGCCGAGGAGCACACCCAAGATGAAACCGGACCAGGCGCTCTTGTACCAACTGCGCAGCTTGGCAGGCCAAAGCAGAACTAATAAACCCGGCATTAAGAGAATCACCGGCAGCCGCGTGAGTACCGCAACGCCGAACAGCAGTCCTGCGAGAAAAGTGAGAAACCATGCCAGGTACAGGGATTTGCCACTATCCGTCCGCACACCAAATGCGGTAAACAAGCAGAGACCCGATAACAGCAGAGGCGCCAACATCGCGTTGATCGAAAAGCTTGCGTTGTCAATCTCACCTAAAATTTCCAGGCCCAGATCCAGCGAAAGAGTTAAGAAGCCTGCTGCAAGCCAGGCACGCTTGGCGCCCGCCAGAACGAGCATGACCAAACCGCTTGCCAGGAACAGAGCAATCACCAGCAGGTCCAAACCATGTAAAGCCTTATCCTGCGGAAAAAGCGCCAGCATAAACCCCGCGCCGGGCGGATACTGTACGCCTACATGGTCAGCCCTGGGGAAATAGTGATATGCCAGTGGTGCGACCATATCCTCCCAGTACGCAAGCGGCACGTGACGCGACTGCATTAGTTCGATTAGCAACCTGGTGTGGGGCGACTCGATAATGAACTGGGGATCTCTTCCGGAGGCTACTGCGTCGCGCATGTCTTGCGCCATTTGCAAGTAGCCGAAAGGGTCGCAGCAGCAAGGATATTCTTCGACTTGTCGTGCCCGCCGATCAGTCGTTAGCGCGGAGAAGATCAATGCCACACCCAGGGCGCATAGCCAGGTATACCCGAGCAAGCGTCCGACCAGTTTTCCTGTTCCCGATTTCATCTCCATCTGACTTCGTTACGCTTAACTCCCGCCAACATCCCAAAAACACGGGTCATTTACGCGCACCTGGTTTCGCGATCGCGTACCGACCTGAGCGATCCGTGAATCCTGCAAGAGTTGTAGTAGGCGAAGTATAGCGCAAGTGTGGCGTTGGCGTTTTCCCATTTCTTCGTTTCCAGGCCAGCGGTAGTGGCTCATCTGGTTGATATTTTTTGACGATCCGATTTGTCCTATGCGAGACTGTCAGCGCGATTACATCCATCCGTTTACTAGGGACAGTGCGCAGGCGGTCTTTGATGTGACAGAAGGGGAAACGCTATGTTACGGGTACTGAGGTTAACCTTACTCTTCGCATTTCTGAGTATTCTCGCTGGATGTCAGGAAGGAACCGAGAGGCCGCACGCTCCGGAGCCCGCTAAGAGCGCCGAGAGTAAACCGCAACTCACGAGAGCGGAGATTGCCATGCTGCTGGCGGCAGCAAGTGGCGACACCGCTGCCGTAGGAGGTTGGCTTGACAAAGGAGTCGATGTGAATATGCGGGGTGGCGATCGCAATACCCCTAT
>JBGPNE010000482.1:0-3392 GCA_041487335.1 Pyrinomonadaceae bacterium | reverse complement strand
GGACATCACTGACAAAACCCGGGCGCAGGAAGCCCTGCTGGCTTCCGAGCTTCGCTATCGGCGGCTCTTTGAATCTGCGAAGGACGGCATTCTTATTCTCGACGCAGACAGTGGGCAGATTGTTGATGTAAATCCCTATCTCCTCGAGATGCTGAACTTTTCCAAAGAGGAGATCGCGGGCAGGGAGCTCTGGGAGATTGGCCCCTTCAAGGACATCGTTGCTTCAAAGCTCGCCTTCACCGAATTGCAGCAGCGAGGATTCATTCGTTATGAAAACATGCCGCTCGAAGCTAGCAACGGAATAGTAAGACAAGTGGAAGTTGTGAGTAACACTTATCTGGCGGGTGGAGCCCGTGTAATCCAGTGCAATATTCGCGACATTACTGAACGCAAGCTGGCGGAAGAGGACTTGCGGCAGACGAACCAACGTCTTGAGGGAGCGCTTGCCGAGCTACAAACCAAAACGCACGAGCTGGCGTCGATGACCCAACAACTTTGGCAAGCCTCAAAACTCGCCACTATGGGTGAGTTGTCTGCCAGCATCGCACACGAACTGAATAATCCGCTGGCGACTCTCGCTCTGCACGCCGAGTCTCTCCTTGGTGGATTGCCTGATGACGATCCCAAACGCCGAGCGGTGGAGGTGATTGAGCAGGAAGTGGAACGCATGGCCGCGCTGGTGACCAACCTCTTGCTGTTTAGTCGCCGGAGTCATCAGCAAGTCTCAACCATAAACGTCGTCGAAGAATTGCAGAATTCGCTTCAATTCATCCCCTACCATTTGCGCAGTCACAGCATAACTGTCACGACGGACTTTGCAGATGATTTGCCGGGTGTTCAGGCTGATCGGCAACAGTTGCGGCAAGTGTTTCTGAACCTTCTGACAAATGCCACCGATGCCATGCCCCAGGGTGGATCGCTTACGGTTCGCGCAAGGAAGCACTCGCCGGAAAATGGGTGGGCGGCGGTAATAATTGAATTCTCGGATACCGGGATAGGAATCCAGCCTGAAGACATGCCAAAACTCTGGGAGCCCTTCTTCACTACAAAACTGGAAGGCAAAGGAACCGGGCTGGGATTACCGATCTGCCGTCGCACGATAGAAGAGCACCGGGGAACTATTGATATTGAAAGCCAGCCGGGCAAAGGCACAACGGTGCGGATCATTTTACCGGCGATCGAAGGAGAGGTTAGTAAAGTGTGACCGATCACGTCGAACAATTTGAAATGAAAGCGGAAGCGAAAGGGAGCGCTCTCTCGAATTCGCCGGTGGGGAGATTAATCGTCGTTGACGACGAGCCGGAGTTGAAAAACATTTTGGTCGAGGTTCTATCCGCGCGGGGTTTTGAGGTGACTGGTTGTACCTCCGGACCGCAAGCGCTGGACGAGTTGCGCCAAAAGGAATTCGATCTGCTCCTTACTGATCTAATGATGCCGGAGATGGACGGCATAGCCCTGCTGGAGGCCGCGATTAAGATTGATCCGCAACTCATCGGCATCATCATGACGGGCCAGGGCACGATTCAAACGGCCGTCGACGCTATGAAGGTCGGCGCCTTCGACTACGTCCTCAAACCCTTTCGGCTACAGACCCTGTTGCCGGTGTTAACCCGCGCCATCAGCACGCGACGGCTGCGCATGGAGAATTTGCAACTCCGCGAAACGGTGGCGATTTACAGCTTGTGCCGAACGATTGCTTTCACCCTCGATCCACAAACAGTGATCAGCAAGCTGGCCGATGCAGCGCTCCAACAGACTGAAGCCGATGAAGTATCGGTGCTCTTGCCCACCAGTGACGGCCGTGACGAACTGTATGTGGCCGCGGTGCGCGGCGAGCATCGGGAGAGGCTGCTTGGCGAGCGCGTGCCGCTGGAAGAGAGTATCTCGGGTTGGGTAGCGCGCGAGCGAGAACCGCTGATGTTGGAAGGCGAAATTGACGACGATCGCTTTCGTTCATTGTGGCCGCACCCTGAGATTCGTTCGGCCATTTCCATTCCCATGCAGGTGGGCAACAAACTGGTCGGCACCATCAACATCAACGCCGTAAGCCGCCCGCGTCCCTTCACGCTCGGGCAGATGAAAGCGCTGACGATTCTGGCCAGCACCGCTGCGGCAGCGCTCGAGACTGCCTCGCTCTACGCCCAGGTGCAACAGGCTGAGGAGAACTATCGCTCGATTTTTGAGAATGCCGTCGAGGGTGTTTTCCAATCCACGCCTGACCGGCGATTCATCACGGTCAACCCCTCGCTGGCTCGCATATTGGGATACGCGTCGCCGGAGGAAGTAATCACGGCCTTTAACGATATTGGGCGGCAGCTTTACGTCGATCCGGAACTGGCGGCGAAAGTTACGCGCACTCTGGAAGAGGCCGGTGTTGTCCAGGGCCTGGAGTTTGAGACTGACCGCAAGAATGGCGAGAAGATCTGGTTATCTCTGAACATGCGTTTGGTACGTGACGAAACCGGTGCAACGGTTTATAGAGAGGGCACCATCGAGGATATTACCGAAGGTAAGCGGGCCGAAGAAGCACTGCGCGAAAGCGAGGAACGCTATCGCGATCTGGTCGAGAATGCGCACGACATCATCTACTCGCACGATCTTCAAGGCAGATACACATCAATGAATAGGGCCGGCGCGCAGATTACGGGCTACACGCACGAAGAAACTCTGGCGCTGGATCTCACTAAGACTGTAGCGCCCGAGTACACTGAGAAAGTTCGAGAAATGCTCAGGAAAAAGCCGGGCGGCGAGAAAGTCACAGCTTACGAAATGGAGATGATTGCCAAGGATGGTCACCGGGTCACGGTCGAGGCCAACATCAGGCTTGTCTTTCACGACGGCGTCCCGGTTGGGGTGCAAGGCATTGCCCGTGACGTGACTGAGCGCAAACAGCTTGAGGAACAGCTTCGCCAGTCGCAGAAGATGGAAGCAATTGGTCAGTTGGCGGGAGGTGTGGCCCACGACTTCAACAATTTGCTGACTGCGATTAACGGTTACAGCGCCCTGGGGCTACAGCGGATTGACGACAAGAATTCCCTTAAGATTTATCTCGAAGAGATTAAGAAAGCTGGTGACCGGGCGGCCAATCTCACTCGCCAACTGCTGGCCTTCGGACGCAAGCAGATTCTGCAGCCACTGCCGATCAATCTGAACGACGTGGTCACGGACATGAACAAGATGCTCCGGCGATTGATTGGCGAAGATATTGAGCTCACCGCCAAACTCGATCCGGCGCTGAAAAAAACCAAGGCCGATCCGGGACAAGTCGAACAAATCCTGGTCAATCTGGTCGTGAACGCCAGAGATGCAATGCCTCAGGGCGGGAATCTGACAATCGAAACATCGGCTGTCGATCTTGATGAGGAATACGCCGGCCGGCATCTCGGGGTCGT
>JBGPNE010000481.1:0-3399 GCA_041487335.1 Pyrinomonadaceae bacterium | reverse complement strand
CGTAACATTCGCTTCGCCTCCTCAATCCGCACGTTGCGAATCAAATAGCGAAAACTTACTCCCACCTCCTGGTTCAAAATAAATGACAAGCGCTTAGGAGAAACTGCTAATTTCCTCGCCACGCCGGCGAGATCAAGTGCCGGATCAGAGTACCGTTGAGTCAATTCGGCGATGAGGTCCCGCAGAGTGTCGTAGTTTTGGTCCTTCTGCAGGTGTTCACAAGGCTGGAAGGGCATGATTTTGCGCAAAGCAGCAACCATCTCACAATCGAAGTCATTGTCGTTCTGATCGCTCAGCACAAACTCACCGCGCACCCACTCATCCATCTCGCCTGGACTAACCTGCTCGCGCCGCAGAACCAGAATCGGTACCTCAGGGTAGATTTTCCGGAGCTGGCTAATGAAAAGTCGCCGCACTGGATACCGAGCGATGCCAATAGTTATGAGGTTCACTTCAGAGCGAAGCTTCAGATCCGCGGCCTTTTTGTGAGCCACCGATGACAGTCGCGAACGGGGCACACTCTTCAGCGTTTCGATTACATGTTGGCAGCAATCAACTGCCATAATGTGCAGTTGGTCTCTGGACTTATCCATAGATGTGGATGTTTATGGCAGCCTCTGGAACAGCGTTGCCACTGACGTCTAAGGTGATCTTGGGAATTGGCAACTTTGAGGCGCACCTTCCCTTTGGTTTAAGCTGCTCAGAAGCACCGCTCAAACTGAAATCAAATCGCCGCATGAAACCCGCTGGAATTCTGATAAAGTTCAATTGCTTAGAACGAATGCAGCCATCAATCGCCCACGGCCACAGGGGAAGCCCTCTCATAAACCGGAATGAGTGGGGCGGATTCTTCATTTGGCAGGTGCAGTCGCGCTTCTGGCAAGAGAACGTTAAGTGCCCTCCGCAGCTCCAGCTCCCACCCGTTTTCTGCGAGAACGGATAGCCGCTCCAACGCGTGCTGCACCTTGCTTTCCGGATAGGCCGCAATACGACCGATAAAGATCTTTGGGTGCCGGGTCTTGATAATCTTCTCCTCAGTCGTTTGCAGTTCTTCAAACAGCTTCTCTCCCGGACGGATGCCCGTGAACACGATGTTGATATCTTCGAATGGCCTGAGACCAGAGAGGGTGATCGTGTCCTGGCTAGATCCAGAATGCGTACCGGCTCTCCCATATCGAGAATGAAGATCTCGCCGCCTTCTCCCATGGCGGCCGCCTGGAGCACCAGTTGAGCGGCTTCGGGAATCGTCATGAAGTAGCGCACCATCTCGGGGTGCGTTACCGTCACCGGCCCGCCCTTGCGAATCTGCTCGCGAAATGTCGGGATCACGGAACCTGCCGAGCCGATCACATTGCCAAAGCGCACCGCGACAAAACGCGTCCCTGACCGGCGGTTGAGATCCTGAACCACCAACTCGGCGAGACGTTTTGAGGCGCCCATCACTGACGTGGGGCAAACGGCCTTGTCGGTTGAGATCAGCACAAACGTCTCGACGCCAAACTCGTCGGCCAACTCGCCGAGCGAGCGGGTTGCCAGCACGTTGTTTCTGATGGCTTCGGAGGGATTCGATTCCATCATCGGCACATGTTTGTGGGCTGCCGCATGCAAAACCACCTGAGGATGGTAGCTCTGAAAAATAGAGCGCATACGCACCTGGTCTCCGACATCCACTACCAGCGGCACGTCCGGAACCTGCAAGTCGTTGCCGCGAAGGTCTTGTTCGATGCCGAAAAGCGCAAACTCTGCGCGTTCCACCAGCAGAAGACGAGCGGGATCGAACCGCGCTACCTGTCGCGCAAGTTCCGAGCCAATTGAACCGCCAGCTCCGGTAATCATCACCGTCTTGCCGGCAAGAAACTTCCTCATGCCTTCCTCATCCAGTTGCACTTGCTGCCGGCCTAACAAATCCTCGATCTGAACGTCTCGTATTCGGCTGACTTTGAGGTTCCCTTGCAAGAGTTCGTAAATGCCTGGAACAGTGCGGACTCGCACACGGGCCTGCTCACAGATGTCGAGAATTCGCCGAAAGTCCTTGCGCGAAGCTTCGGCAAACGAGATCACCACATGATCGATACTCAACTCTGAAGCTAAGCGCGGAATGTCCTTAGATCGACCCAATACCTTGACTCCCTGGACCACAGAACCGGCTTTTGCTGGGTCGTCGTCAATGAATCCCCTGACTTCTAAATCCACGTCTCCTCGAAGCCTGATCTCGCGGGCGATCATGACACCGGCGCGGCCGGCTCCAATCAGCAACACCCTCTTTTTCGCAACGCCTCTCTTTACCGCACCCTTCGAGTTCTGCTTCTTTGAGTCTCGCTCGTAGAGGGCACGACGCAGTACCCGCAAACCTAACACTCCGCCGAAGGCCAGAATGGTGTCCATGACCGTGACTGAGAGTGGGATACGAGCGATATGAAGCTCATCGGGCAGGTAAATCCTCATCAGCAGCAGCGGCAACGCTCCCAACAGCGCGGCAGTGACAAACGTCTTCACCTCGGCCATACCAACATAACGCCAGATGAAGGCATAAACGCCCACTACCCACAGCAACACTAGCTGCAACAACAATACAAACGGGAGTTGCCTCAGCATGATCTGGACATCCGCTTCACTCATGTTGAAATCAAAACGGAGCGAGTAGGCAAGCACAAATGCAGATAGAAGCACGACGGTGTCCAGCACGAATTGCGACTGCCGGGTTAGCAGCCTCGCTCGCCATCCGCGCGACGGATTAGCTCTAAGAACAAGATTATCGGTTACCATACTTACCACACAGGCGGTCTGGTCCAACCGCACTTGGACAGAACCCCTTCCTTCCTTGACGACTTGAGTTACTGGGTAGAAACAACTAAAAGTCGGGAAACTGAGAAAAAGAGAAGCCGGGATCTCGCGAAACACATGAGCCGCCGCTACAGCCCGTCCGGCAGTGTTTCGCTCAAATGCTAGATTGTTGTCCTGGTTAACTTAAGGTCGCTAAAAGCCACCGAAATTGGAAAACCGTTAACGTGGAAACCGATGGACCCCAAGGTCGTTTTCTCTTCACTTTGCAATAGTCTGGCCTTCGGTTCCCGTTCTTCTAATATCCGAGCTTTTCAGTGAAGCGTTCTCGCGGCGTTGGCAGTTACGCCTTGCCCGGAATAATTACGGCCACGCCAGAGACTCCTCAGGTCGCTGGGATCGCAATCCACCAGAAGAGGAATTGCCCCTCGAGGTAAACCAAAACCTCCGCTATCGCGTTGAGAGTCATCGTCGGAACTAAACGAGATGACGCGCTGCCGAACAGGAATTGACGGTCGGAGCGTTGCGCGGCCACACCACGACCCCGAATTCCCTTTCGATGCGGCGAGCCTTCGGCCGCTGGCCAACCAAACGGAGCGCAGGGTTTCGAGCACTCCG
>JBGPNE010000480.1:0-3405 GCA_041487335.1 Pyrinomonadaceae bacterium | reverse complement strand
AGCTCGATGTGGAGTTGAGCTTTGCCACGCTCGACCAGATATACGCGCTCACCGAGGGACTGTTTGTGAGCGTGTTCAACAGGATCGGAGCGAAGCTAGCAGCGCCGTTTCCGCGTTTCAGGTTTGCAGAAGCGATGCGGCGTTGGGGCTCGGATAAGCCTGACCTACGAATTCAGGGGATGGAGTTGCAAGACCTTTCGCCGGCGCTCGAAGGAACCACGTTTGCTCCTTACGCCTCGGCCCTCGCTGCCGGCGGTGAAGTGAAGGGAATTGTCGTTCGTGGGCGCGCGGCGCTCTCGCGCAAGGCCCTCGACGAACTGCAGGAGTTTGCCAAGCGTTACGGTGTGGGAGCGCTTGCCTGGATCAAGCTTGGCGACGAATTCTCGTCTTCGTTGCTTAAAGCGCTGGGCGAGAGCGTCGTTCAGGCAATGGCCCAATTGGCTGGCGCCGAAAAAGACGATGCCGTGTTGATTGTGGCCGGAAGGTCTAAGACTGTAACTGCCGCCTTGGGCGCGCTGCGAAACGAGGTAGCTAAGCGCGAAGAGTTGATTCCGGAGAATGTGTTTGCTCCTTTGTGGGTGACAGAATTCCCGATGTTTGAGTACCACGAGGATGACGGGCGCTATTACGCAATGCATCATCCGTTTACCTCCCCAGTCGATGAGGACCTGCCATTGCTCCAGAGTGGGGTTCAGGCTGGAGCAGAAGAGCTGTTTGGCAAGATTCGCGCAAAGGCCTACGACACGGTCATAAATGGCGTGGAAGTCGCTGGTGGTTCAATCAGAATTCACCGCCGCGACATTCAGGACGTCGTCTTCAAAGCACTTGGTATGAGCGCCGAGACCGCACGCGCTCGCTTCGGGTTTTTCCTGGAAGCACTGTCCTATGGGACACCTCCACACGGGGGCATTGCTTCCGGCATCGAGCGTCTGATGATGGTGCTTGTGCCGACGGAAAACATTCGAGACGTAATGGCCTTTCCAAAAACGGCTTCGGCAACTGACTTGATGATCGACGCGCCCGGCGAAGTTGATCCCAAGCAGTTGGAGGAGCTGAAGCTCAAGATCGTAAAGGATGAGTAAGTGATCCGTAAATGATCACCCTCCGAACTTCACAGCTTGACCAGATCTTCGCCCATGCGCGTGCCGCAGACCCAACGGAATGTTGCGGCTTAATCGGTGGAGGCGAGGAGGGCCAGGCAAAAAGTATTTATTCGCTTAGCAATGTTGCTTTTAACCGCGAGGTCGCTTACGAAGCGGCCCCGGAAGAACTCTTTGCCGCCCAACGACAGATGCGCCAGCGCGGTGAGCAGCTCCTTGCGATTTATCACTCGCACCCGCGTTCCCGTGACCCGGTGCCCTCCGATACAGATGTCCGGCTTGCCTATTATCCGTCAGCTATCTACTTCATCATCGGACTCGGTGGCGCGGAGCCCACAATGCGCGCTTTCCGCATCTCCGAGCGCGAGCAGCGTTGGGAACAGGTTGAGTATGAGATCGCAGACGAGTAAGATTGAAACAAGCAAAGCATTGTTATCGTAGAGACTCGCGGTGATGGAGACAAAAAAGGGCAAATACGACACCAATCCGCTCGATCCGGATGTGGCAAGAAAGACGGAAGAAGTCTGGGGCGAGAGTGGTGGTTCAGCTACTCAGGAAGTAAAGGGGGCCACGCGCGAAGTAGGATCTTCCGTGAAGGATAGCGCGCGAAGCAATATCTACTCCGAGGCTCCCACCCGCCGCTACGACAATCCACCGCTCGAAGCGCCGTATCCATCCGTCTTCGTGCCTCCCACATATTCGCCACCGGTGCCGTATCAGCAGGCGGTACCACAATATCAAGCGCCACTGCTAAGCCAGAAGCCGACATCGCGCACCGTTCTAGGCATCGGTCTGCCCGAGAAATGGGCGATGATGCTGCCATATGCTCCGTTCTACATTGGCGTAGTGGTCTCGCTTCTTGAGCTGTTTCTCGTGCCGCGGAAAGAAGTGAAGGTGCGTTTTCACGCTTCACAGGGTCTCGCGTTGCACCTCGGCATTCTGGTTATTCAGACACTCTTTGGCGTTCTTGGCGCAATAACCAATAGCTCCATTGGGGGAACGCTTTTCAAGCTAGCGGCTTTTCTTTTCTTGATCATTTCAATGATCCGTGTAGGAAAAGGCGAGCCGCACCGGATTGCGCCGCTTGGCGAACCCGCTCAATGGTTTAACGAGAGGATCGATCCTCGAAATCAGGCTTAGAGTCCCCACTGCTTTGGCATTTACCTTGCTGGGAATGTTTTGGAGATGGCAAATACCTGAGTCTCCGATGATCTTCGAAACAAAATCGTGCTTGAACCGTGTACTGTTGTTGCGATTTGGTACAGTCTCCGGTTGCGTTTCTTGACGCTCGCACACAAGAAACGGAGGAAACGCGACCGTTGCTATGAGTCATCAAACCGGGGCGGCATCCAGAGCGCTCTCTCCCGCGCAACGGTTCAGTTAGATGGATTTGTTCGGGGGAGTGCCTATCAGTCCACGAAGCGGCGGCCCTCGAGAAGGAGCCGCTCTTTTGTTGTTAAGAACCCGAGATGATTTTTCAACGGAGGGAAGAGATGATTAAAAACAGTTTCCGAAGAACACAAAGATTGGTCGTGTGGCTTACGGTAATCGCGGTCTTTGCGATGGCAGTGCCGGTATTTGCGCAAACCAAGATCACTTATCACAGCAACAAATTTAGTGCGCAGGATGACGTTAAGGTCGGTCGTCAGGCGGCTTCAGAAGCAGAACAGCAGTTGCCAATACTTCGCGACGCGGAGGTTACAGATTATGTCGAGCGCGTTGGCAGACATCTCGTTTCATCGATTCCTGCGGAGTTTCAGCATCAGGAATTTCAATATTATTTCAAGGTGGTGAATGCCAGTGACATTAACGCATTCGCGCTTCCCGGTGGGCCGATGTACGTCAACCGTGGAATGATAGAAGCAGCACGGAGCGAAGGCGAGATGGCTGGTGTTATGGCGCATGAGCTTAGTCACGTTGCTCTGCGGCACGGCACTGCGCAGGCCACCAAAGCTCAAAAGTACTCGCTGCTCGCCGGAATTCTGGGCATTGGTGGAGCTGTTCTGGGCGGTCCGGCAGGCTCGATTTTAGGCCAGGGTGGGCAATTTGCAGTCGGCGCCTATTTCCTAAAGTTCAGCCGTGAGTATGAAACCGAGGCCGACGTTCTCGGGGCGCAGACAATGGCTCGTGCGGGATATGACCCGAAAGATCTGGCAAACATGTTTCGGACAATCGAGCAACAGAGCGGCGGCGGTGGAGGCGGATTCTTGAGCGACCACCCTAGCCCGGCGAATCGCTACGCTCGGATCAATCAGGAAGCGCAAAATCTGCGGGTTGTGACTCCCGTTCGCGACTCAAGAGACTT
>JBGPNE010000479.1:0-3418 GCA_041487335.1 Pyrinomonadaceae bacterium | reverse complement strand
TCCGTAACGTGCGTAGGCGCGCTCCACGCGCTCGATGTTCTCTCGCTTGAAACGTCGCTGCAACACCGCCTGACCGCCGCGTCGCATGATTGTGTAAAGAATCAGGCAGCCGATTACCGACCCAATCGCGGCAAAGAGTGGAAAATAGAATGCTGCACTCGGTTGCTTGAAACATCGGCCGACGACCAGATAGTCGTTGATCTCCGGCAGCGACAGCAGCGACGAATCGAGCGCGCCAATCGCGATCATAGCCGGAGCGGCATAGTAGATCGGCAAACCGATCACATACCGCTCGAGCCAATGGCCTATGGAGCTTAGCCAATCAAACATAAATCAGTAAAAAATAAGTGATGAGTGATAAGTCGGAGAGACCGATGACCGATGACCGGAGACGGTCAGAAAGTTTGGGCTTACGGTCGTCGGTCCCCGGTCTTCGGTCGCTTGAGCTCATCACTCATCACCCATTACTGACTTATTTGGCCGGGGCAAAGATGGAGGGAGTGTCGTAGGTGACGCCGACTGTGAAGCCGCTATCGTGAGTGAAGCGGGTGAGTCCTTTGATGCCCGCAAAATCAAAGCGAAGTCCCGAGGCGCGAATCTGCATTCCCAGGCGAGCTTCCGATTGCGATTCAGTGCCCAGCGGACCATCTCCTGGTCTGGTGTTGGCACGGCCATTAACTTCACCCGCGATGCTGAACTGTTTATTCAAACGGAAAATTCCAGCCGCGCCATAGGTGAGCACATCGTTTTGGGAAAACAACTGCGTCGGCGCGGTCAGGATTGCGATTCCAAGATTACCGAAGGTGTTGAAGCGTCCATTGCGACCAAACTTCTTGCCAACCAGTATCGACCCGTAAGCATTCGTCTGATTCAGCCCGATGCCGCGCGCCTGATTCGAGTTTGGCAGTCCCACGCCCACGCGGAAACCTAAAGACGGCCCGCGCCTGGTTTCACTTCGCAGTTTGAATTTGGTCCAAAGGATGAAATCCCCGGTGTCGTTTGTGGAGTTGGCTCCCGGCGCAAGCGACAAAGGAATAGCTGATGTCCTGCGCGTGTTAATGCTTAAAAAATTCTGAGCAACGCCTTCAATCTGAAACTCAACGTTCGGCGCAAAACCGATACTGATCCCGAGCACCCCAACGCGCGTGAGATCGCCGGTCAAGCCTGATGCAGGAAACTTCGCGCCTTGCAGGAAATCCAACCCAGCTTCAATCCGCATCGATCCGGGCGGGATAATGTCCACATCCTCGGTAATCAATGGCCGCTGCTGCGCGCTGGCGCCCGCGGCTATGCCGAGCGTTAACAGCGCTGCACAGCAAAGTGGCAAAAGGTTAAGCCTCGGCATGCGTCGGATTGTAGCCATTGCGCGTCGCAGCGTCAACGCGCATTTCGTCGGGCGTTTGATTCAGCTCCCCTGCTCAAAGCCCATCTGATGAATCTAAGTGCGGCGCTTGCCATCGCGCGGCGCGGCGTCATATTTGTCAATGCCATCTTCCAACGTCCCGTGATTGGAATGTCTCGTTGCCGGGCGTCGACACAGATACTTGAAAGAGATCACTAAGGAGCCTTCGTGACCTGGAACGAATCAAAAAACCTCACCGACTTTGCGGCGGCCGCGCTATCGTCCTCTGCTTTCGGAATAATAAACTGGAGGACATAGACTCGCTTGTCGACGTCATAGAACCTCGCGCGCAGCAGGAACTCGGTCCCTTCTTCACTCTTTGCGACAACCTTCAGATCGCGTCCCGGACTGCCTCCCAGGCTGACAGAGCTTTCGCTGATCAAAGTGCCTTTTAACGCCTCGACCATGCCATCACGAGCTTTGTCGAGTGAGAATACAGTCCCCGGAACATGATCGAAATAGCCAACCAGAAAGACTGCGTCCCCTTCGATGAGCGTTGCCTTGTATTGCGTAAATTTGGTGCCTTCTGCGGTGGCCGATTCTTGAGTGCCAGGCTCTGGCTGAGACGGAAGGAGAACACTGTAGCGACCTTCCGCCGAATTGTATCTGATCCATTCCTGCGGCGTCTGAATGCTCAGAGCGAGCGACGCGCTCATAAGCAGAAGGAGTATTGCAGCAAAATATTTTCTCATCGGATTTACCTCAGCAGATTCGCAGTCAAATTGTCGGGAGAACGTTCGAAGGCTCTCATGCGGACGGCCGGCGTCGATTCTAAATCCCGTTTCGCCGGAGGGTCAATGAATATCCGCTTATGCTACTATCTCGCCATTTCACAACCTGAGGTTCCAGAATGAAGAGACCACTAGCAACACTTCTGATCATCTTTGCCTTTTCCTTTTTTCTGACACAGCCGACGCTCAAAGTTTCCGCCGAACAGAAGAGTGGCGACCCGGTGATCACAAAGACTCTGCCGATCGCAGGTCTGCGCGATCGCGTGACGGTGAGACGCGATGAGCGCGGCATTCCCTACATTGAAGCGAAGAATGACGACGATCTGTATTTCGCGCAGGGGTACCTGACTGCCAACGACCGGCTTTGGCAGATGGACCTCTTGCGGCGCACTGAACGTGGAGAACTCGCCGAAGTGCTGGGCGCGGGACCGAACAATGCTGCCCTCGAGCAAGACAAGCAACATCGCACGTTTGGGTTTTTGCAGGTAGTGGAGGCCGAAATCGCGCTGGCTTCTCCCCGGTCGCGAGCCCTGCTGGAAGCGTATGCGCGCGGAGTCAACGCCTACATAGTTTCACTCGATGCCAGAACCCTGCCGCCGGAGTTCCAGATACTTCAATACAAGCCAAAGCCCTGGACGCCCGCGGACTCGTTGCTCGTTGGGAAACTGTTTTCCGAAGCGCTCTCATCAACCTGGCGTCTCGACATCGTGCGCGCGGCGCTCGCCGGCTTGTCCGCCGAAAAGCGTGCCGGGCTCATGCCTGAAACTTCACCGCTGGACGTTCTGGTTGTTGGCAAAGATTCGGGGGACACAAGCAAGAAGACCAGCTCCACTCATTCAACCAGGTCAAGCGATTCCTTTTCACGAGAAACACTGCTGGCGCTCGCGCGAGATGAGGAACTCGCTAAGCAATCGCTGGAACGTGTAGGTCTTTACGTGGAAGGCCTGGCCGCGAGCAACAATTGGGTCGTCAGTGGCAAACACACCGTCACGGGCAAGCCCCTGCTCGCCAATGATCCACACCTCCTGGCGACCGCTCCTTCGATCTGGTATATGGTTCATCTGAGCGCTCCAGGTCTACGAGTGGCGGGCGTGACTGCGCCTGGCGGTCCCGGTGTGATCATTGGGCACAACGACCGCATCGCATGGGGGATGACCAATGTTGGCCCGGACGTTCAGGACCTCTACGAAGAAAAGTTTGATCCGGCTAACCCGCAACGCTATCTGACGCCGGTGGGCTGGCGCTACGTGGATGTTCGTCATGAAGAGATCAAGGTACGCAAAGG
>JBGPNE010000478.1:0-3423 GCA_041487335.1 Pyrinomonadaceae bacterium | reverse complement strand
CGCCCTGTTCCGTTGCCAGGCGAATAGTGCCGGCTTCTTGAATCGCCGCTCGCGCAATGTCGAGCTGCTTGCGCCCACCATAGGCTATGATCGCCAGCTCGATAGCGCCTTCAGCCTGAGTCATCTTTACCTGGCCGGGCTTTGCTTCTTCCTGCTTCTTGGCCTTCTCCAGTTCTTTTTCGTTTGGCACCTTCCCGTCATCCTTACGAGCAGGCTCCTGCGGCACAGGTTGTCTTCTGCCTCTCTGTCCTTGCGTGACAGAGGCCAAAGTCGGCGCCAGCAAGATGGCGGCGGAAAGAACAAAGGCGGCGGCGGCCCTGCCGACAGACGGGCTTAGACTGCTGGGGGAGCTTAACAAGCTCGACTTGAATAACAAGTTCAGCATTCCTCCGATGTGTTTTCGCGGTAGTGTGCGCGCTTTCTGAGATGGACCAACCAGACTGTGAGTGTAGCACAGCGAATGTTGGAATCGCACGCTGAAGGTGGAAGCGATGAAGGTGGAAGCGATTCACACTATCCACCCTCTCAAACGCAGCCTCCCGCTTGTGATGGCCGACATGTTCACCGGTGATGTCGGTCATAGCCAGAACTGTAGACAATTTATGAACTCGCACCAGAGGCGGCTTCTAGAAGGGTCAAACCAATGATGACCAACGAAAAAACCAGACTGCGGGCTGATCGAGATCTCAGAAGAAGAATGTGTGGGATGCGGGCTATGCGTAACCGCTTGCCCCCCGAGGTGATGCGGTTGAGCGAACGGCTCCATGGACACGGGTATCATCCTGCTGCTTATCTGGGATCGGGTTGCACTGCCTGCGGGACCGTTTCTTTGCTTGCCCGGAACCCGCAGCGATCACGGCTTACCGCGTTCAGTCTCCGAAGGCGGCGGCGATCCAAACGCAGCCACCGCTCGGTGCGGCTTATTCTTGTTGAGGACCAGACCGATGGCAAAAGGGTTGATCAAAGGAAACGAGGCGGTAGTGAAAGCGGCTGTCCTGGCTGGATGCCGCTCCTTCTACGGTTATCCAACGAAACAAGGGGAGGGGCTCAACACTCATTGAAGTTCCCCCTGAATGCCTCATTCGTGGATTGCTAAAGTATTCTCTTCATCGATGTCGTCGCTTCTCTTTCTGCTTAACCGCCACTGGTCGCTGTTGAGGTCGCTTCAACATTTGAACCGCATGACCATATTTTGGCCCCTGAATATCGTTTAGTTCCTTGTGGCCAATATCGTAACCCGGTCCAAGTTTGCTCGTCCATGACCACTCACTGTCCCGTATCTGGCGCGCCATGTGCTTGACCTCGTCAAACACCGTCGCGTAAATCACAATCTTATCGTATCCCGGTTCAATGGTCGTATCAAAAGCACAGGGTTGATAATTCTTGGTCTGAAATGCAGCAATGAAAGCGGCGACCGTATCAGTAAATGGAACCGGTGGCCCTGGCCAGAATCTGCCGAACGCCGGCCACCACCATCGTTTTGTATCGTCTGCCGCCCAAGAGATGCAGTTATACCTAGCCGGGTCACTGGTAACTCTAAAATGATCGTTGGGAATGCTAGGGAATTCGCGTTGAACCCACACTCTCGCCTCTGGCAGTTCTCGATATGAAGGCATACGTCATCTTAGATATATCGGTGTTGTTTACCCCATTCAACCCACGCCTTGGCGATCTCGTCCATTTGGCCGGCACACTCTGGCAGCACCGGGTTTTCACCGGTAATCAACCAGAGAGCATAGTCCCAATGCTCTTGCCGCCGCTCAAACGCACGAAGAATGAACGGAATCGCGAACTCGCCCAGCGCCGTAATGCGCTTGTACGCTTCATGCGAGAATATCTCAGTGGACGAAGACACAGCCGCTGTATCCTTCCGCCATTGGTCAGCGAGGGCGTTGAATTTTCGTTCTAATTCCGCTTGCGAACGGACAAGTACGACAGGATCAGGCACTGTGACTATGGGAGTATACGTGGCGTTGTACCATGTGAACTCCTCTGTAGCGGATGGAGTCGCGATTGGAATGACGGTTCTGTGCCGAGACACTGATTCTTGCCGAGGTCCTTCGCGCATTCGTCTTGGAAACTCCAAAACATCCGCTGTTGGAGTTTGGGAAACTCGGTTCGACGCACGTAAACGCGCACTCATTTCTTGCTCTCCCGCGCTTTTGCGAGGAACGCTTGCTGCTGCGTTTGCCAATTATTGAAGTTCTCAGCCATCGCTTCTGTGAGACGCGCCATTTGTCGAGGATTGAGCACAAATCGCGCAATGCAGGTAGCTTGTATATCCGTGACGCTCTGAAGATCGGCCCTGCCAAATATAAGGGGATGGGCGGACTGGAAAAAGCTGATGACAAATTCATCAAGATAGTGTTGAACGACTGCCTGATCGGCATACCGGATAGGCACATCAGGGGGAATAAGGTACTTGATGGGCTTAGGTATGCCCTTGAAACCAGAACTCTTACCTCTTGCCGTTCTTCCGCCTTTAGCCATAGCACTCTCCTTGCGGGGTAGCCATAGTGACATGCAGGTTAATGGTGTGTCAAAGCATATTATGGGGCGCTGATTGCCGCCCTACTCACACCGCAACGCGATCATCGGATCGACTCTTGCCGCTCGTCGAGCCGGAATGTAGCTGGCGAGCAGGGCGACGCTTCCTAACAGCAACGGCGTTACGACAAAGGTAAAACCATCAGTGTTGCTGACTCCATAAAGCAGGCTGGACATGACTCGCGTCAAAGCGAACGCGCCCGTAAGCCCGATCGCGACGCCCATTGCCGTCAACACCAGTGCTTGCCCGATCACAAGCTGCAGGATGGTAGCCGGCCGCGCGCCGAGCGCAAGGCGAATCCCGATTTCATGAGTCCGCTCGTTGACGGAATAAGCCATGACTCCATATATCCCGATTGCGGCCAGGATCGAAGCGAGCACCGCAAACACCCCAAGCAAGAACATCGAGAAGCGGCGTCGCTCCAGTGAATCGTGCAGACGCTGATCCATCGTGCTGACATCAAACACCGGCATCTCAGGGTCGAGTGCTTGGATCTCCTTCGTGATAGCTGAGGTCATTCTTGCCGGATCGCCAGTCGTGCGAATGACCAGGAACATGTTCCTCGCAACATACTGCTCGAACGGAAAGTAGACGGCAATCGGGGGTTCCTTTTCCGAGCTGTACTGTTTCGCGTCGCTGATCACGCCCACGACTGTCCGCCACGCGTCTGAACCTCCACGTTGGAGCCGCTTTCCGATGGGGTCCTCATTTGGCCAGAAGCGGTCCGCCAGCGTCTCGTCGACGATGACCGTTTCCGTCGAACCCTTTGTGTCGTGCTCATCGAAGTATCTTCCCCTCAGCAGGGGAATCCTCATCGTACGGAAATAGTCGGGGCTGACAATTCGCACATTGGAAATGATCAGTTCCTGGGCGCT
>JBGPNE010000477.1:0-3426 GCA_041487335.1 Pyrinomonadaceae bacterium | reverse complement strand
CTACTTGGACCCGGTCGCTACCACCACCCCAGCCGGGCTGCCCGGCTGGGGACCCCGGTCCGCTCGTCGGTTCTGTAGTTGAGTTGACTCCGCTGCCGTCGTGACAAACTGCACCAGTGCCGGTCATTTGTCCCGCTTATCGTCGACGCAAACATCGTCTATAATTTTTCCGTTCATCTCAGTGCCCGCAGCACAAAAACCCCCAGTGGCGGACGGCGTTAACAGGTGAAAAAACACGTTGAAGCGACCGTCTATCAGTAATTTATGTCGTTAACGTAGAGTCTCAATTAACACACTCTATTGCATTGGAAAAAAAGATGACCACTACATATTGACATGGATGTTTCAAAGGAGTATATTGCGCTCCGCTTGAAACGAGGCGGGTGATATGGAGCAGCGGCAGGCCCCTCTGAGCCGCCCTTTAAACGAGGTTTTCGCTTCGAATAGAGCCAACCGAAGTATCCGCTACACATCCTAACTAACGGCGCTGCCTGCAGTATTGCGTCTAACTGTCTTTGAAACTCAAGATCGCTCGTATCGACTCCCCGCGAGAAAGGTTAAGAAGATGAGCGCAGCTCTCGGCAAACAAATCGCAAACGTGACTACTTCTGCTTCCGCACCAACAACCCGTCGCAAAAGCCCGCCGCTAGGGCTCAATGCCAAACGTGTGATTAGCAAACGCTATTCGCTGAAGGACGCAAAGGGGCGTCCCATTGAGGAGTGGCCGGATATCGTCCGCCGCGTGGTTGGTCACGTTTCGGCCGCGGAAAAGGATCCCCAGAAGCGAGATGAGTTCTTCGCAGCGATGACCGACGTGATGCTGGCTCGTGAGTTCGTTCCCAACACGCCCTGTCTTGTTAATGCTGGCAAAGCCAACGGCCAGCTTGCGGCCTGCTTTGTTCTCGACGTACCCGATTCGATAACGGGAATCATGGACCATGCCAAGGCCGCGGCTACTATTCATCAGACCGGCGGCGGCACGGGAATGACTTATGAATCCCTCAGACCGTCAGGCGCGTTGGTCGGGTCTACGCGTGGAGTGGCTTCTGGCCCAGTGTCTTTCATGAACATCGTCAATCAGGTGACTGACGTTGTGAAGCAAGGTGGTGTACGCCGTGGCGCCAACATGGGCATGATGCGCGTGACGCATCCCGACGTGCTGCGCTTTATTCACGCGAAGAACGATCAGCACTCATTAACCAATTTCAATATCTCGGTCAACGTCACTGACAAGTTCCTGAAGGCAGTGGATAACAACGAATGGTTCCAGCTTGAGTTTGCTGGCGAGTCGTGGACTGATCCTATCTACGATCCGGTGCGTGACGGAGAGTACGTGGTCTATCGCCGGCCGGATGGCTCGACTGTGACTTTCCCAGACAAGCAGGCTTTCCAGACCGCAGATCTTTCCAACTGCACGATTGAAGAGCCGCCGCGCCCGGGAATGGTCTATGCGCTAGACATATGGAACCGCATCGTTGCCAGCGCGCACAAATATGCCGAACCGGGAATCGCTTTCATCGATGAGGTGAATCGCCATAATCACATGATGAGCTCGATGGGGCCGATCTATTCGTGCAATCCTTGCGGCGAGCAGTTTCTCCACTTCTCAAACTCATGCAACCTCGGCTCTATTGATCTGAACAAGTTTTACGATCCGGAAACCCGGGTCGATTGGGAGCGTCTGCGAGAGGTTACACATCTCTGCACGCGCTTTCTCGACAACGTGATCGACACCTGCGCCTGGCCGCTTCCTGAGATTAACGACGTCGTCAATCGCACGCGTCCCGTTGGTTTGGGCATCATGGGCTTTGCCGATCTCTGCCTGAATCTAAAAGTCAGCTACGGCTCACCGGCCTCCATCGATCTGATGGATGAGATGATGGGCTTCGTTCGTCGCGAGGCCTGGAATGCCAGTATCAGGCTGGGGGCGGAGAAGGGCACGTTCCCGGAGTTTGAGCCGAACCGCGAAGCTTATGAGGACTTTCTCCACAACCAGATTGGCATTTCGCGCGATGTGCCGCTCACACCGCGCAATTACGAAGTGACCACAATTGCGCCGACCGGAACTATTTCACTGGTAGCGGAAACTTCATCGGGAATCGAGCCAAACTTCTCCTGGGCCTATGTGCGCAAGGACACCTTGGGGACGCGAACCTACGTTCACACTCTCGCGGCCCAGACGTTGGGCATCGATGTCGATCAAACCGAGCCGGAATCAATCGATAAAGCGGCGGCGTACGTCGTGGAACACGAGAACGAGCTACCGCAGTATTTCATCTCAGCGATGAACATTAGCGCCGAACAGCACGTCCATGTTCTGGCTGCGGCCCAGCGCAATGTGGACAACAGCGTTTCGAAAACCTGCAACGGTGCGGTCAATGATTCGGTTGAATCGGTAGACAGGCTCTACCGCCTGGCTCGTCAGCTCGGTTGCAAGGCCGTCAGCTACTATCGCGACGGCTCGCGCGACAATCAGGTGCTCACTTCGATGAGGGTGGCAGAGAAGGGTGAAACGGCGTGCAATCCCGAGGCGACTGTCCAGGCTCTCGACGAGCCCCCTGTGAGCCGCGCCGAGGCAGACCCGGAAACTGAAGGGTTGGCACGAGCGGAGGCGGGAGCGTTGGTGAGGGAGCAGGCAGATGCTGAAGTGTCAGCGAGGTTGCAGGCTGAAGCTGATGCGTCGGCGAGACAATGGCCAGACCTCCCGCCCGCGCAAACGGCGATTCGCATCGAGCGTCCGCGCGAGCTGAGCGGCGCAACCTGGCAGATACCATTTGACGGCCAGAATCTCTACGTCACCGTCAATCACGATGGCCAGATGATTCAGGAAGTGTTCGCCACTGGTCCGATCAGCGGCGGTGTGGGTCTGCTTGCTTCGAAGATGCTGCGTGGCGGATTCGATGCGGCCGAAGTTGCGTACAGTCTTAACAAAGTCACCGGCACACACGCTGTCTGGTTCAACCAGCGGCTCTTGACCTCGCCTGAGCAGGCCGTTGCCGAGTGCATCATGATCACCAACCGCCGGCTGACTGGTAGCCCGGATTCGGCCCGTGCGATGGGCAAACAGCAGCAACAGGGGAACCTCAGCGGCTTCTCCGGCACCACTGGCACAACGGGCATTACAGGCGTTACGGGCGCAATCATGTCCTCAATGATCGGCATCTGCCCCGAATGCCACGGCCAACTTGAACACGCCAGCGGGTGTGATTTCTGCAGGGATTGTGGCTATTCGAAGTGTAAGTAGGCGAATAAAAACTCAGTTTTCTCAGGTAAGGGTTCTAAGGAATTAACGAAAGAAACGTCAGTACAGAGAGTTTTACAACGAGCAGGCAAGGACGAGGGTAATACTTAGAAGCTTCTTCGTTGCCTGTAATGCGAACAAGAGCGAGAGAACACCCTCGCGGATGAACTGAGCACTGAATAGTT
>JBGPNE010000476.1:0-3431 GCA_041487335.1 Pyrinomonadaceae bacterium | reverse complement strand
TCGACTAGTGAACGCAGCGCCTTGAGCGTGTTATCGTCGTCGTGTTTGCCTCGCTTGTCTTCTTTATACTTCCAGTGGGCAGCCACGCCCTCCTCGGCAATGTGATGCATGTCCTCGGTACGTATCTGGATCTCGAACGGCTGGCCGTTGGCGCCGATCACTGACGTGTGAAGCGACTGGTAAAGATTGTCGCGCGGCGTCGCAATCCAATCCTTAATCCGTCCCGGCACGGGCTTCCAGGTGTTATGAATCACACCCAGCGCGGCATAGCAATGCCGTATCTCGTTGGGCGTAATCACGCGCGCAGCCACCAGGTCGTAAACCTGATCGAGACCTATCTTCTGCCGCCGGAGCTTTTTCCAAATCGAATAGAGTCGCTTGACTCTGCCTTCGACGCGAACGAAAGACGCATCCGCCTCGCGCATCTTTTCCTCGATGTGAGCCGTCACGCCACTCAGGAACTTTTCATTCTCAGGCCGGCGCTTCTCGAGCTGCGCCGCTAGCTCGCGATAATCCTCCGGGTGCAGATGTTGAAAGGCCAGGTCCTCAAGTTCGCTACGCAGCTTGCCCATGCCCAGGCGGTGCGCAATGGGGGCGAAAATGTCCATCGTCTCCTGCGCTATTCGCTTGCGTTTCTCTGCCGGGAGGTAATGCAGAGTGCGCATGTTGTGGAGACGGTCAGCCAGCTTAACGAGCACGACGCGAACATCGTCAACCATGGCGAGCAGCATCTTGCGAACGTTTTCAGCCTGCTGCTCTTCGCGCGACACGTTACTGATCTGCGCGATTTTCGTCAGGCCGTCGACGAGGTGAGTAATCTCTTCGCCAAAGTATTCGCGTATTGTGTCCAACTCGACGAGCGTGTCTTCCACAACATCATGCAGCAGACCCGTGGCCACCGATACCTCGTCGAGTCGCATGTCGGCGAGTATGTTTGCCACCGCGAGCGGGTGAACGAGATACGATTCACCCGAGGCGCGCTTTTGTCCCTTGTGTTCGCGCGCGGAGAAAAGGTAAGCGCGGCGAAGCAGATCTGAATCCGCCTGCGGATGGTTTCTGCGAACCTTCTCGACGATGTCTTCGATGCGGATCATCAATTTGATTATAACAAAAAGGTGGCGCTCGACTCGAAAGTCGAGCACCACCCCTATTGTGAACTCGAGCAACGCGGCGAGCCCAGTGAAAGTGCTGTTAACTCGCCGGCGGGGAAGCGGCCTTTTTTGCTTCCTCCTCCTTCTTCTTCTTCTGGTTTGCCTCGCTTAACTCATTCGTGCGCTTTTGCGCGTCCGCCTCCTGCTTATCCAACAGTGCCTTCTGGTCCATCTTGCCCTCCATCTCGGCGAGTTTGGAGGCTTCGAGCAAGAGGTTGGTCTTGTAAGACCAGGCGGGCTCGCTGGTGGGATCGAGTTTGACGGCGTTCTCGATCTCCTCAAGTCCCCGCGTCGCGCACATCTTTGCGCTCTGGAAGTCTTTCTCATCCTTTGGCTTCTTATAAGAAACAGTCGCCTTGTTGGTGGTCGGGTTTACCGTCGTCGTCTTATTGGAGGGCAGGTCGGTAATTTCGTTTGAGCAGTGCCAGTCTTTGCTGGCCAGAATGATATAGGCTTCGGCTCGCTTGTCATCAGCGATGTTTCTGTCAGTAGCATGCTGGAGAATCCACGCGCGCTGTTTGTCGTCTTCCTTGATCGAACCATAAAGATCGGCAATGGCTTTAAAGGCTTCTTCGTTCTTGGGATCCTCCTGCAGGATTTTTTTGTACAGCTCGATCGCGTCGCGCGCTTTAGCAATGTTCTCCGGGGTACTAATGCCGCGCTTATACTGCCGATGAACAATGCGTGCGAGGAATAGAGCGGCTGTTTTACTGGTCGGGTCTAATTCCAGAGCACGCCGCGCACGTTGCTCCGCCTCTTCGAAATGGGCGTCTCGATAAGCGCTCGCAGCTTCGTTTAATTGATTCTTCGCGCGGATGCGGTTGACAATTCCGCAACCAGAACTAGTAACTACAAGCATCGCCAGGACAATCGCGACCCTGGTTCGAGAGAGTTTCATTTATCCTTGGCTCCAAGATTGATGTGGCAGTAGCAGAAACAGCCGAGAGAGATTGGCGTTCCCGCTTTAAAGCAAATCGCGGCCCGCGCTAATTGGGTAAATCGTCCACCTGTAACCCAACGGGGTTGGCGCCGGCGCCCTTAATGGCATCGATTACTTTGACCACTTCACCATAGTGAAGCGATCTCGGCGCCTTAACAAAGACCGTCTTTTCAATTCGTTCCTCGTCTTTCAGGTCGCCGCGGGTTTCCATTCCGGGCTTGTAGGCGCGCTCCAGCGTGCGCTTCTTAAACGTATAATCAAGACACTTGGCCAGGTTCCCCGGATCGTTTGCCGAGCCGTACCGCGGGATTAAACCAAAGCACGGTTCGCCCTGCTGGGGGCTGTCATAATTGTTAAGCTTGATGTTCAGATCGTTGGAAATAAACACAACGAGTGTGAGGGGGTTCGGTTTCAAGTTCTTGGTATTTTCGTTTGGATCCTTTTGCGTCGGGATGTCGGCCTGAAAGCGGCTCGGTTTAAGCGGCGTGACCACCATAAAGATGATTAGCACCACCAGGAGCACGTCGATCAGCGGCGTCACGTTAATATAGGGTATCGCCTTCGAACCACCACCTGAACTTCCCATTCCCATAAGTTTGCTCCTCCAAAAACACTAATGCCCGTTCACCGAGTCGTTGTCAGTTAGCGGGCTGACCAGGCGCCGGCGGTCCGCCTTTTTTCTTGTCGGCAACCAATCCGATCTTGTCGACACCCAGCAAGCGAACTTCGTTAATGACGTTGACAACATCGCCGTAATCGACGCCTATCCCACTCTTGATGTAGACAACCTTGTCTTCTTCCTTCTTGATGTTCTTCAACATCGTGTCGACCCTGTCTTTGACCTGCTCTTGGGAGACCCTCTCTTTACCCAGGTAGTATTCTCCATTGTTTGGGATCGCGATGACGATCGCGTTCGAAGCTATGATCCGCTGATCTTCATCTGGATTCTTCATGTCCTTTGGCAGGTTTACCGTGACGCCGTGCTGCAACAAGGGAGTAACAACCATGAAGATGATCAAGAGCACGAGCATGATATCCACCATCGGTGTGACATTGATTTCGGAATTAAGGCCACCGCCGCCTGCTGCCATTCCCATAGCAAACCCCTTTCGAACCCTAACAAACAATCTCGCGCGATCCGCAATCACTGCGCATCACACGTAAGAACAGCTCTTGCTGACCCGTTAAGACTTCAACTGCCTCGTTCGGTTCTTGATAAAATAGTCAACCAACTCGGAAGCCGAGTTATCCATCTCGACAATGAACCCATCGACCTTGCCCGAGAAGTAGTTGAATAGCCACACGGCCGGCACCGCGACGAGCAATCCCAGGGCGGTGGT
>JBGPNE010000475.1:0-3450 GCA_041487335.1 Pyrinomonadaceae bacterium | reverse complement strand
TCGAGAATTGTTGCGCCCTGCGTTGCGGCGGCCCCTGCGCTCGCTGCGGCAGCACGAGCAGGTTCCTGAATGGTCGCACTCATCGACTCTCTTATTGCACTAGCTTGACCTCGGATTTCGGCAGATTCGTTAGCAACCGTTGCCGCGTCGGTCTCTTTCATGAATTCGGCAACGCGTTCGGCGGGACTCAGGTCGCGCGACTGTTTCAGCGCGTTGCGAGCGGCCTCTTGCTCAGCCTTCAACGCCAGGCGCTTCTCCTTGCGAATACGGGCCTGCTCGCGCCAGGCGTCACGCCACGCTTTGACTCTCTCAGGCATTATGCGAACGAAAGCAAAGCGGCCGCCAATGGCGCTAACGATCTTTTCGTAGAGACCAATAAAAGAGAAGTTGGTAGCGAGAAGCAATCCAGTCGCCGCGGTTGCAAGTAGAAGGATCGTGGCGCCGACAATATTTAGCCCACTCGCAAGCCAGCGTGAAAGGAGTGTCCCGGCTAGACCCCCTTGCTGAACACTTGAATCGAAGAGCGGATGAAGTTTTGAAATCGAAAGCAACGCCGAGGCAGCAAAAACCAGGATGACGATTCCGAGAAGTCTGTGCAAAGACGCGCGATAACCACGTGTGCGAAATCGACGCCACGATGCAGCCAACAGCAGCAGGGGCAAGAGGTATGCGGCAAGTCCGATTGACTGAAGCAGCGCTGCCGCAACATTCGCTCCAATGGCGCCGGCCCAGTTATGCGTTTCAGTTTGTCCGGCAGAGTTCCATGAAGGATCGTTTGGATAGAAGGCCGCCGAAATGAGACACAGCGAGAGAAGCAAGCCCAGCGCCAGGAGCACTATCGCGACAATCTCATTTCGACGACTGTTTCTGGGAGTAATTATTCGGGGCTTCTCTTCAATCTGCGTAGTTGCCATAAAGACTTTCGAAAGTTGGATGAGTTTAGAGTCCAACGTTTAGGTTGCTATCCGAAATAAACCCAAGCTAAAGCTTGCGGGGTCCCCAGCCGGGCAGCCCGGCTGGGGTGCTTGTTGAACTCTAAACTGACAATCACTATGCCGCCTTCTTTGACAGTAGATAGGCCTTAATAAAATCGTCTAAGTCACCCGCAAGGACCGCATCGACATTACCTCGTTCCAGTTTCGTCCGCGTATCTTTCACGAGACGATACGGCGCCAGGACGTAACTTCTAATCTGCGATCCGAAAGAAATGTCGGCTTTGTTGGCTTCCAGCTCGGCAGTCTCGGCCTTGCGCTTTTCCAGTTCCAGTTTATACAGTCGCGAGCGTAGCACCTGCATGGCAACTGCCCGGTTCTGATGTTGCGAACGTTGATTCTGACATTGAACGACAATGCCGCTTGGAATATGGGTGATACGTACGGCTGAATCAGTTGTGTTGATGTGTTGGCCGCCCGCCCCCGTAGCGCGATAGGTGTCAACGCGCAAGTCCTTTTCGTTGATTGCAACTTCGATGTTCTCGTCGATCTCGGGATAAACGAAAAGGGACGCGAAAGAGGTGTGGCGGCGTGCTGCTTGATCGAAAGGTGAAATGCGGACCAGCCGGTGCACGCCTGCCTCCGCGGAGAGCAGACCGTAGGCATATGCGCCTTCGACTCTGAAAGTCACACTCTTGAGGCCTGCCTCCTCACCGACCTGGTAGTCGAGAATCTCTGTCTTAAGCCCACGCTGCTCGGCCCATTTGAGGTACATGCGCAAAAGCATATCGGCCCAGTCTTGCGACTCTGTGCCGCCGGCTCCGGGGTGGATCGTGCAAATGGCGTTGAGCTGATCGTTTTCTCCGGCAAGTAACATTTCTGTTTCTGCCTGGCTCAGTTCATGCTCCAGTTGCGCGATTAGCGAGCGGAGCTCCTTCAAAGACTCTTCATCTTCCTCGGCAAATTCACGAAGCACCCCCGCATCTTCGATCTGGGAATTGAAGTGCTCTTGCCGCTGAATCTTTCTTTCCAAAACGCTCCGTTGTTGTAGCAGTTTCTGCGCGGCCTCTTGATCGCTCCAGAAGTCTGGCGCAGAGGCTTCATTCTCAATACGCTTCAACTCCTCCCGGCCCGCGGGAACATCAAAGAAACCTCCCGAGCTGTTCTACTCGCGAGCGTAGGTCCTCATACGATGCTCTTAATTCCTGGATTGATAGAGGTTCCATCATGCTTTCTCCAAACGTGGCGCAACCTACCTGGGTCGCGCTACAAAAGATGCTGCAAATATCAAAAGAGTAAGCAGTCCACTTATACCCGCAAACAGATCACCATGCCTGGTGTAAAAGGTCTTGCTATTGCCGCTATGCGCTACAGTCCACGTTCGCACGGCAGGCTGAAACCCACTGGTTGCATCTTTCACTTCGCCCTCCGCTGTGATGTACGCGCTGATGCCTGTATTCGTGACCCGCAAGAGCGGCAGACCGTTTTCAACTGCGCGAAAGACCGCGTTCGCCAGATGCTGTCGCATCACCGCAGTTCGCCCCAGGTATCCATCGTTGGAAATATTGATCAGCACGTCTGCGCCTTCACTCGTCAACCTGCGGGCGATGGACGGATAAGCTGACTCAATACAGATGAAAACTCCCGCGCGGTGCGCACCCACCGGCATGACTGTGTACTTCGTGCCGGGTGTGAAGTCTCCAACGATCGCTCGTATCAAACCCGCTCCCGGCAACCAGCGCGGCAGCGGCACATACTCTCCAAACGGCAGCAGGCGAATCTTATCATATTGCGCGATCAAGCTACCCTGTTCATTTACTAACAGGGCTGAGTTGTAGATGCCTTCGTTCGGAGCTGGTTCTTGTGAATTGAAAAGGACTGAGGCGTTGTTCTCCTGCGAGAACTGGGCGAGGAGTTCTCGAAACTGCGAATCACCAGAGTAAGTAAAGTTCATCGGCGACTCGGGCCAGATAACCAAGCGACGTGTTCGATCATCGGTTAACTGTCGTAACCCGCTTTCGCTCATCTCTATGTGACGCGAGGTGAGTTCTCGCATCTCCTGCGGTGACTTAACAGGATCCATCGGCACGTTTGGCTGCAAGGCAATCACCACCAAATCCGGAGTGCCGTGGCTCGAGGATGGCTCTGCTTTCGAGCCTGCTTGAGTCGCAAAGGTCACAATCGCTGCGCCCGCAACAACGCAAGACGCGAAAGTGGTTGCCCCGACAGTTCGTTTCAAAAGCAGGAATGCGATTGCGGCATTCACGGAAACGATTAGGAATCCGACAAAATAAACACCGCCCCAGCGTGCTGATTGAATCAACATCGGCTGATAAGCCTGTGAATAGCCGAGGGCATTCCATAGCTGGCCAGTGGTGGCAAGTCGCGCCCACTCAAGCGATGACCAAACCAATGGGGCAGCAAACAGAGCCCGCCACCCCCACTTTTTGATCGCGCAAGCGAGCACAAGCGCAAACAGTCCGGGAAAGAGACCAAGGGTGAGTGCACCCGGAACGAG
>JBGPNE010000474.1:0-3457 GCA_041487335.1 Pyrinomonadaceae bacterium | reverse complement strand
TGAACGCGAAGTCTATATGTTGACCGCGCCCAACCAGCGTGGGCAATAACTGCTGAGAAGTCTCGTCGTGAAATTCGTATAAATGGTCGTAGCCCGCTCTCCGAATGTTCTCGAGCCCGCCGCCGCGAAAACCCTGGTGCTGGTCTGGATCCATTCCTATAAGCTTTTCCCCGCCGGTTTCAGAGAAAGCTTCAAGAATATAGAGAGTCGAGATCCCAAAAGCGAGACCAACCTCCACGCCGATCTTTGGACGTGTTGCTCTGATCACGGCTTGCAGCAGCGCACCACAGGAGGGGTCGATGTAACTGTTAGCCTGAATCTCTTCGCCGCTAGGCAGAGTAGTACGCCCGGTTCTTACAATCTCACTGAGAACGTTGTTCAACCAGACTCCTTCGGGGTCCCGCTAACGAACAGCTATACGGCGCTGTCGCGTTGCCGAAGTCTCGCGCGGAAAGCTCGGCGATCCGTTCGGCGGCTGGAATAGCAGAACGCTCTTCGTAGAGTGAGGAAGTCGAGCGCACGCTGTTGAGCTTTTCGCTCTGAGGTACGTGCCAAACATGTACAAAAGGCAGATAACCGTAGGGCCAACAAGAACGCGCCTCAGCTCTCTCCCAGAATTCGTTGTCCTCGCCGCCCCAGCCGACAAATGATTCATCAAACCCGCCGATCGCAAGATACGCCTCGCGCGCAACCGCTATGCTTCCTCCCAGCGCGTTCTGCATTATTGCAGACAGAGCGTCTTCAGTCGCGAGTGTTCCAGCGGAGAACACTCTGAATGAATCCGCTTCGGTAAAATAAAAGATAAAGCGCTTTAGGTTAATCACCTCGAAGCCCTCTTCAAGTCGCGCGATGATCTCTTGCGCGTAGTCTGCCGGCGCAAGCATATCGTTGTCATGAAGCACAAGCACTTCACCACGCGCCGCGCGTGCGCCTACGTTGAACGCCCATGCGCGGCTGTAGGGCATATTTGCGTAAGGCAACGGGGTGTGAACGTAGCGGACCCACGATGGCAATTCGTCTTTCACGTCGGGAGTGGCGGACTGCTCCACGACTATGCACTCGCAAGAAGTGTCGCGTTGCGCTGCGATTGATTGTAGCGTCGCGAGCAGATGAGGTAACCGTGCGGTGCCTCGGTGTCCGATAATGAAGGATAGATCACGCGAGGCTTCTCGACACTGGGGCGCCGGTTCATGTCGCAACACGATGGGCCAATCACGCAACGCCCGCTTCATCAGCCAGAGGCCCAGCCGTGGGAAGACTTTCGCGATGTGCAAGTCAGAAGTCCACTGCCATCCGCACGCGACACCGCGATTGTGCTTGCTGGGAATCAACCGTTCATCGCGGTTCCGGATGAGTACCCACGGCGCATCGCTCGACGGCCGGATCCCCCACAGAAACGTTGGCAGATCGTATACGCAAGCTCCAATCTTCTGCTTAAGAGAAAAACCTTGGCCACTACTGATCATTTTGTATCTTCGCAGTCCACAGCAAAGCGCATAATCTCGGCTCTGGCATCTTCGGTCATCAAACCGCTGCCCGTCGGCCATTCGCTGCCCGGGTCGTTATGAACCTGCCGTCTGCCGAGAAGGTCCCTCAAGCGCTGTGCCGCTCTCGGCGGAAGTCCCGCCCGAGTCAAACGCCCGTCCGCTGGAAGAGTGAGCTTTGGAACGGGCCCAATCATTGGCGGCAGTTCCATGCAGCGATCCAATGCCTCCGCCCACGCATCCATCCCCCCATCAAAGGTGTACTTGCCGGCATGAGAGCGCGTTGCATTTTCAGACAATCGATGCAGGAGGCCAGGCTCGCGTGCCAGCCTCTCCACGTTAGCCGCGGCTGCCGCCACATCACCCACCGGAAAGATCAAAGAATTAAACTCGTGAACATACTGTCTTTCGGTCTTCAAGCCAATGAAACGGGACATCACTGGGACCACTCCGTGAGCCATCGCCTCTCCGCCCGATATGGGAACTCCCTCAGCAGGTGAAAAGTGGACAACGCAGTCCAGGTTTGGATAAATGGTCTGATATAGCTCACCCTTCTCTTTCCACCCACAGAACGTCACCCGATCGCTTAAGACGTAGGACTTCAGCATTTCCCGAAGCACCGGTCCCTCCGGGCCGTCACCCACAATGCTTACGTGATATGCAAGCCCTCTCTCTTCCAGGTGGGCCAGGAATGGAACAAGATCCAATACGGACTTGTCTTCTTGGGCCAGCCGCCCGACGTATCCAATTCTCAGTTTTTCGCCTGGGTCTCTGGGTTGTGGCGGCGATTTCGGCGATCGCACACCTCCGGGAATGCTGACAACTCTGCTCGAATCCACGCCGGCCCAGCCCGTAAGAGCAGCAGCCAGCAAATTACCCATGACGACGCAGAGGTCCACACTAGCCTTAAACAAGCGAACGTCATAGAAGTACTGAGGCTCGTAACCTCCGATGCCGATGGCAAGCCGAGGAGCAAGGTGACGTTCCTTCATTGCTGCAACGACTTCGTAAGCATCAAAAACGCGTGCGGAGAATACTACGTCGGGCTGCACTTCCTGGAATACCCTGCGCAAGCTTTCCAATCGGGATTGCCTGGTTCCCTTCGTCCCGTCGATTTCCATGATTGGCAGGTCTTGATAGGCCCTTCGATATGCGCCAACGTCATTAAAGCGACTGCCCTCTCCCAAGGCCAATAACGTTTCCCAACCACGCTTAGGGAGTTCATGACACAGGTCTTCAATAGCAGATTCAACCCCTCCCTTGCGGGCGTATGAAGGTGAGCAGATGAGTAATCGTCTTGATGACACGTATTACTCAGCGAAGGGAACTCGCCGTTCTCCTTTCATGTTTTTCGCGGCAAATTCGCTGGGTCCGCTTCGCAAGCGTCGTCAATGAGTTCATTGCTTTGTTCCGACCGATGGAACAAGTGGGCGTGATGCTGACGCCGTCGCTGTGATACCAGACTCACAATGGGACCCGTGCGTGAGAGATTCGCTTGAAATACCACCACTCAAAAAACCAGAAGATTCGACGTAGTCCGATCGAATTGTCAGCAGCGCGTCCAAGATATTCTGCATCAGGTCTCCGACCGCAACCGGCCAAAAATCCTCGCTTCCCGGGTCTTCCGTGAAGGATCTCGGGGTACGCTCCGAGCCGAAATGCGCCGTGTTCTCCAGAGCTAATGGCTTATTCCACCAAAGGTGGTCGTAGATCACTTTGTTCAGTTCGCCAATTGCCTCGAGCGATTGATACTTCACCACGGCGGCTCGCCCCTGCGCGCCTAGGCGACTGCGGAGTTCGGGAATCTGCAACAAAATCGCCAGCACCCGGGTCAAGTTGAACTTATTGGTGTTGACGATGGGCAGATTGAACACGGGAATACTCAAATGGTCGTGATCAAGGTAGGTCAGAACTGGCTTGCCGAGTGCAAGGCACTCAAGAGCGAAAACCCCATATGCTCCCATGACGAATTG
>JBGPNE010000473.1:0-3466 GCA_041487335.1 Pyrinomonadaceae bacterium | reverse complement strand
CGAGCCTTTTTACGCCGAATACGCCGCCACGTTCCACGAAGACGGGGCCTTTGACGATATCGCCAAACAGTTTGTCCTGATGGAGCTTCATTCCCGGGACGCGAAGACGGGTCTGCTTTATCACGGCTGGGATGAATCCAGACAGCAACGCTGGGCCGACAAGGCCACGGGCCGTTCGCCTAATTTCTGGGGACGCGCTATGGGCTGGTACGCGATGGCGCTGGTAGATACGCTGGAGTTCTTTCCAAAGGATCATCCTCAAAGAACTGCGCTGTTGGCGATCTTGAAACGACTGGCGGTTGCTATTGAGAGGTACCAGGAGCCGGAGTCCGGACTATGGTACGAGGTGCTGGATAAGGGAGGCAAGAAAGGAAATTACCTGGAAGCGTCGGCGTCCTGCATGTTCGTTTACTCGTTAGCTAAGGGCGTTCGTCTGGGTTATTTGCCTACCAACTATCTCGGGGTTGCGCAAACGGGTTATCGCGAGATCACGAGGAAATTCATAGAGACTGAAACGACTGGACAGGTCAATCTCAAGGGCACCGTCAGCGTCGCCGGACTTGGTGGGAATCCTTACCGCGATGGCAGCTATGAGTACTACCTGAGTGAAAAAGTTGTGACCAATGACCCTAAGGGTGTGGGTGCGTTCCTGCTGGCAAGCAGTGAGATCGAGATTGCCAAAACGTTGCCACTCGGCAGGGGCAAGACGGTCTTGCTGGACTATTACTTCAACAGCGAAACGAGGAAAGATGCGACCGGGCGAATGGCTCCCTATCATTACAAGTGGGAAGAGATGCCCAACAGCGGCTTCTCTTTCTGGGGCAATGTGTTTAGAAACTACGGAGTCAAAACCGACGCCCTAATGGAAGCCCCAACGACCGCAAACCTGAAGAGAGCTAACATCTACATCATCGTTGACCCCGACACCAAAGAAGAGAACGAACACCCGAATTTCATAGAGCCACAGCACATCAAAGCGATCACGGACTGGGTCAAGTCCGGCGGTGTGCTGGTGCTTATGGGAAACGACATAGGCAATGCGGAGTTTGATCATTTCAATCAACTAGCCAGGCAGTTTGGGGTTCAGTTCAACAAGGACAGCAGGAACAAAGTCCCGGGGAATGACTTTGCGAAGGGTAAAATTCTGCCTCCTGTTGGGCATCCCATCTTCACGACGGCGAAAGAGCTCTATCTCAAAGAGATATCCACTCTCTCCCTCACCTCCCCAGCCAGGCCCACACTCGAGGATAAGGGTGATGTGATTATGGCGGTGGCAAAGTTGGGCAGGGGCACTGTCTTTGCCGTTGGAGATCCCTGGCTCTACAACGAGTACGTGGATGGGAGAAAGCTGCCACCCGAGTTTGATAACTTCAAGGCGGCGAGGGATCTGACCAAATGGCTGATACAGCAGTCGTCAGTGAAAGCAAAATGAGGGTAGTGAATTAGTTTAGACTTCAAGCTTTAGCTTGCGCCTCCGATCGGCAGCCTGAAGGTTGAGCTCTCAACTCGCGCCGTTTCGGTCTTCATCACAGCGAGCCAACTGTCCGGGAAGCCGGCTTCTCCAACGCCGCATCGGCGATTGTCAAGATAGCGGCAGCCCGCGGCTTTTCATTCTTGAAACTCTTCGCCAGCTCGATCGAACGCTCCAACTCCTCTTTTGCCAGCGACCGCAGAATCACGCGCAGCCCGAAGTCCGGAACGTCCACACTTCTAATCTTGACACCTTCCTTCGTCCAGAGTTGAGCGTTGATGTGGGTGTCTTCTCCGTTGAATTGCTCGGCCGAATTGGCAGCCTTGACCGCTTCATTAAGTATCTCCCACGCGTGGACCGGATCCGCCGTTACGAACTGGGTCGCGACCCCCAGCAGAGCGCGCGCTCTATCCGGATCGCTTACGTCCAGACGCCGCGCCTCAGTCGCGGCATCATCCAGAATCGAAAGCGCGCGCGGGTGATCTGAATTCATCAAGAGGCGTGACGCCTGGAGGTAAGCCCAGGCCCTCCAAATCCGAACCAGTTCTCCGGTCTTGGCGAGCCGAATTATCTCCTCAGGCTTCTTGCTGCTAACCGCCGATTGCACCAAACCGAAATCAACATAGCGGCGCACCTGATCACGAAGACTCGAATCTTCGATCTCTTTCGCGATATCCCGGGCGCGAAGATCTCCGTTGCTCGATAGCGTTATCGCTGCGTCCTGGTAAATCCGGTCACGCTCCCAGGAAGACTTGGCGTGATCAATTTTGTCCTGCATCGTCTGTAATGCTTCGCTCGCACTGGGCTGCGGCCGCAGGTTCCACGTTAGCAGAGAGTCCCTGTTCTGAAAGCCCGCGGGTAGGTCACCCGCTAAAGACGCGAGCTGTGAATAGAGAACGGCAGCCATGTCCGGTGCGTATTGCGTGAACAGCGGAAGCAGCCGCTTGATCACCATGTATTTTCCCGCACGGCCCGAAGTTGTGAAATCCTGCCCTGGAGGCGGCACCGGCCGGCCCAGAATGCCGGCCGCCACCTGAAAGAATCTTTGACGCAATCCGGGGAGCAGATCGGGAGGTGGGCCAGCCCCAGGTCCCGATCCCCACAAGGGCCTGCCATCTGAGTCGTAGGTTATGTATGAACCCGGAGTGAATACATAACACGAGAGACCTGAAACGGTATTGGCATCAGAGCCAGGATCAGCTTCGGCTCGAGCGAGCAGGAAAGCGAATCGCTCATCAGCGGCGGTTGGCCTTTTCTGGCGCAGCGAGGAAAGAAAATAGATCGAACCCTGATTAACTTCGTTGAGCGCGGGGGCGGCAAACTCGAGCGCAAAATCGATTTGACCGTCGTCGAGTAAACTCCGGGCAACTTCCAGCCTTTTCGAGGTTGCTTCAGTTCCTAATATCGAGTCGTAAGGATCTCGTTTCTTTGCACCGCTCGTCGCATCCTTCGCTTCCCTTTCATTTGCTTCGGTTATTTTTTTTAAGAACTCTTCGCCCAACGCTCGATCGCGATTGGCGGCAACGCGGATGACTTCGGACCGGCTGTCGCGACCCATCGCTCGTTTCACCACGTCGTATTCCGGTCTGTCTCCGGGCTTGGCAGTTCGCGCTTCGGCATCGGCCATCTCGGCCGCGTCCCAGGCACGTTGAAACAGCGCCCGTGCCGTTTCCCGATCCGCGTCCCAAAGAGTACTGGCAACGCGGGCCAGCACGTGAGCGCGCAGCGCTTTGTCCGTATAACGGCGGGCTTCGTCAGCGAGTGAAATGACCTGCGAGACAGCGTAACTGCGCCGCTGTGCGGCCAGCATTTCTTCGTTGGCCTTCGCTGGCTTCGCGTCGGCCGACTTTGCCTCTGGCTTCTCAACCACCACTTGAGAGCACACAACAACTGGCATGCTCAACGAGAGAATCGCCCCGCGAAGAATCTGCTTCACTTAAGCCTCGCCTTTCGATCTTGCCTATCCAGCGTGAGCATAGCATTAAGGGATCGGCT
>JBGPNE010000472.1:0-3471 GCA_041487335.1 Pyrinomonadaceae bacterium | reverse complement strand
ATCCCGCGCCCCGAACCGCTGGCTCCTTCGCTAATGTTTCCGAATGACAGGAAACCCTCCCGAGGCGGCGCATCGATGCGGTGGCATTCAGATTTGCGATCCCTTCAAGCAGCGTTGAGCTAACAACGCGAAAAAAATGGACTCCATCGAGCCAGTCGTAACTCTTACCATCCTCGGTATGGACCGCAACCGAAACCGAATACATATCGAGTCCGAGCCAGCAGTCAAATGAGAACGAGACCTCTAGAATTTCGCCTCGTTCGACCATGCCAAACCTGAGCCCTTTCTGTTCCGTGTTCGTTCCATAAGAATGTATGCCGTGCTTGTTCCGAATCAAAAACCCAAAGACAGGATCAGCAATATCGCGGTTGAATCGCACCCGCAGACGGGCGGTCAACGAATCACCGGTTTCGACAAGATCAGCTGGCTGTCGCGACGTATTGAGGATCTCTGCGCTGAGAATCTCAGCACTTCCGTCGCCGTGTCGAAAGGTATACCGCAGCGTAGAACTCTTCTGGTCCAACAAAGCTGCCGCGGCGTCCGCCTCTGGCGTGGTGTTTGTGCCGGTATCGACCAGAGGCTGACTGGCGTTGTAAGCCTCTTCCCGCTCCATGATCAGACCCTGGTAGCGGTTGAGAACATCGGCAGTTTTACCGTCGGCAACCACATGGCCATTGTTCAAAAGAATCGCGCGAGAGCAGAGGGCGCGCACCGCGGAAGGATCGTGAGACACAAACAGAATGGTTGTGCCAGCCTCTTGCATCTTTTTGATTCGGTGTATACATCGATGCTGAAAAACCGCGTCGCCAACCGAGAGCGCTTCGTCGACGATCAATATCTGCGGATCCGTGACGACGGCGGTCGCGAATGCAAGGCGCACATACATGCCGCTGGAGTAGGTCTTGACAGGCTGATGGATGAAATCCCCAATCTCGGCAAACCGTTCAATCTCCGGAAGCAACTCTTCTGTTTCTTTGCGCGCAAGCCCCATCAGCGCCGTATTCATAAAGACGTTCTCGACGCCGGTGAAGTCCAGGTTGAAGCCGGCGCCGAGTTCGAGCAGGGCTGCAACGCGGCCGTCGTACGAGACGCTTCCGTGCGTCGGCTCCAGCGTGCCGGTGATGATCTGGAGCAGTGTGGATTTGCCGCTGCCGTTTGGCCCAACGATGCCTGTTGTTGTTCCGGCTGCGATTTCAAAACTCACATCGCGCAGAGCCCAAAACTCGCGATGCCACTTCCAATGCCCCCGCGTGAGAGATTCCTTCAACCGATCGCCCGGACGATCGTAGATGCGATACTGTTTCGAAACGCGCTCCACGCGCAGCGCAACTGCCATGAGTCTGGAGTCTAGAGAGTCTGGAGTCTGGAGTCAAAGGACTGTTCTCAGGAGGAAGAGCTGAACTGTGAGGCGAGAAATGGGAGCACCGAAGTCTCTGTTTTGAAAGACTCTAGACTCCAGACTTCGGACTCACTAGACTGTGCAGTTATGATTTCTGCGCAAACAGCGCGCGGCGCAGTCTGGCGTCCCTTAATCGAGCTACCGGGTCGCTACGAGTTAGTTCTCTCACTCGCCCGGCGAGAATTGGTCGCTCGTTACAAAGGCTCGGTTCTGGGTATTGTTTGGGCAGTGCTGACGCCCGTGGTGATGATCGCCATCTTCACCTTTCTATTTGCTGGAGTATTTGGCGCGCGCTTCGGCGCCAGCGGCTCGCCCTGGGACTATGCGCTTTATCTATTCTGCGGCCTGCTGCCCTGGACGATGTTTCAAGAGACCTTGCAGCAGTCCGCCACAACCATCATCGCCCACTCGAATCTCGTGAAGCGCGTCGTCTTTCCCCTGGAAACATTGCCAATGGCCCAGGCGCTTTCGTCACTCGGCAACCAGTTGTTTGGCACGATTGCTCTTTTGGTTGCCACGGCGCTGATACGTCATGAGTTGCAGGTCACCATTCTGTGGCTGCCCGTGCTCCTGATCCCCCAACTGGTCTTCACGCTCGGAGCCGCGTGGCTGATTGCTTCGCTGGGGGTCTTCCTGCGCGACATTGCGCAGGGCATCACGCTTTTCCTGATGGCCTGGATGTACCTGACGCCGATCATCTATCCCGAAGCCATCGTGCCTGAGCGTTTCCGCGCATTCATTGACATCAATCCGTTCACACCACTGATCAGAAGCTACCGGCACACGCTTCTCGAAGGCGCAGCGCCGGATTGGCCCGGTCTCGCCTACTTCACAGTTTTCGCTTTGGTGAGCTTTGTCTTTGGTTACTGGTGGTTTGCACGCACGCGCAAAAACTTCGCGGATGTGATCTGAAACAGCGAGCAGTCAGCAGTCAGCAGTCGGCAATCAGCAAACTCCCGCGTCGCCGCGTCCCTACGTCCTTCCAGAGCCGGTTGGATCAAAAATCGTGTTTAAGAATTTAGCCAGCCGAACGCCGGCGCTTTGTAGCTGAGATTCGACCACTGGAAGATTCTTTTCGTAGTAGGACTGCCCAAGTTGATAGCGATAGTGGACTTCATCAAATCGGCACACGTCCGCGCTGTACTTGTCACACTCTCTGGTGCCCTCAGTTTTCACTTCGCAGACTTTATCGGTTTTGACGGGTTGAGGTAAGTCTTTATAGGCATGCAAAACTGCTAGAGCCAGCGCCTCATTGACCCAATCTATGACACTTCCAGTCTGAAGTGAGGCAATCTTCGCGGAATCGAGCTCGTTGTTAAGCCTTCTGGCATAGTCCTTGTCGCTAGGATTCTTTCTTTCAATAATGCCTTCATCCCAGACCGCGTGAAGGTTCCAGCAGCCATACTGGTTTGACGGCGCGCCCAACCAGGTCACTAGTTTTCGATTTCCTCCTCGATCACCTTGGCCGTCGTCCACCAATTTCTGATGGTTACCAATGGAGTTTTCTTTGTTGTTGAGGTCGAAATCTTTATCAACCACATCATGCAAAGGTTGGTGCAGATCAGCGACGAAATGCACGATAAACTTCAACGCAACAGCGCGCGTAGCATCATCATTCGCAGTCACAAGAGTGTGTCTATAGGTTCTTAGCGCCGTGACCACACAGCCTTTGCTACAGTACAGCTTCTCGTCGTAATGCCTTTTTGACTGCGGCGCATAGATGGGGATATTAATGAAGTGGAATGGCGGAGTATTCTTATACTGAGGAAACTTGTCGGGGTTTCTTACCTCGTCAGCCCAGGTGGCCACACACGCCAATTGCTCCTCGAGAGGCGCCAATTGCTTACACTGATCCAGGTCTTCCTTGTCGGCCTGAAGAAGGCTGGCTATAGCGGTTCTGGTTTTCGCGGTGAGATGTCTCGCGGCTATCCGAGCCACAATGCGATGCCCTTCTGCTCCGACCGAATGCGGCAGATCTCGACCGTCGATCGCAAGAATGACGGGAGCTGAAAGTCGCTGGGATCGAGCTCTATCGTCTGCGATTCAATCTTCGAAAGGTCGAGGATATCGTT
>JBGPNE010000471.1:0-3472 GCA_041487335.1 Pyrinomonadaceae bacterium | reverse complement strand
CGCCACCGATCAAGGAAAGCGTGGGGCGATCACTGTCTTGTCAGAATATCGACAGCAACATCGTCGAAAAGATGGTCACAAGTTGGTCACAAAAGAAAAGCGGCAGGCTCTTCAACCTGCCGCAAGTCATTGAAAATAATGGTGAGCCGTGGAGGGCTCGAACCTCCGACCCGCTGATTAAGAGTCAGCTGCTCTACCAACTGAGCTAACGGCCCACAAGCGGAAGGAAATTATACGTGCGCTGATTACCGTGTCAAGGAATCAGCAATCTCGACAGTGGTTCATTTTATTCAATTATATCCAAACCTGTCGCGATTGCGAAACTCGCTCATTTTGCCATTGCTTTAGTCTCCGTACCACACCCCTGGTTAGCGAGAAGTTCACGCACGGCATCTATTAGAGCATCGATGTCAGGCTTGGCCACAAACGCATCAGCGCCAGCCCGCAATGCTTCTTGCCTGTGAATCTCATACGCATCACCAGTATAGAAGAGGCTGGGAACACCGGGCGTTAACTTATTAAGCTGCTCGCATAAGTCGAGACCAGTTCCATCTGGCAGTCGCTTGTCGAGCACATAGAGATCAAAGCTTTCGCGTTTCGAAAGCTCGAGCGCTTCTTCCATGCTCGGGGCGGTGACCACTTCGTAATCTTCTTGAGAAAGCAGAAGCTGCAACATTTCTGAGGTGTCTTGATGATCATCGACGCAGAGGATGCGACATTTGGGGTTTGCCATTGGGGGCACCTCCAATTTCAGTATTCCAAACAGTCTTTGCGAAACCCGAGGAGAAGAACAACGCCCTCCATTGTAGACTTATTAATTGATTAGTGGCTACCAACCGACGAGCTATCAGGCGTTGCTTTCTGGAACGGCCCTGCCATTCGCGCTTTGCATAGAGTACCTACGTATTCGGGATCGTTCCCCTTTCTTGCGATCCTATACGAGCAGGTGGGCAGTCTCTCCTTGCCCACCGCCAATCTCCCGACTATCTCCCTGATTTCTGATTTCTCAGCGAGTGAGCTTTGTGGGTTTGCTGCCGCTCTGCATCGCCTTCAGCAACTGGTTGACCGCTTCGATCTCGTCGTCATCGGGTTCAAGTTCTTTATACCTCTCGAATGTAGCGCATGCGGCCGGGAGATCATTTAGTCTGTGGTAAACAAGCGCGAGATTGAAATAGACGAGAGAAAATCCCGGTTCAATTTGCGTGGCGGCTTCGTAGTGAAGACGAGCCAAGCGAAGCTCTCCAGCGTCGTAGTAAAGGTTTCCGAGATTGTAGTGAGCTTCGACGTGGCGCGGGTCAGACTTTAGCGAAAGCGTAAAACTGTCGAGCGCTTTCGCAACGTTTCCTTGTTCAAGATTGATGATTCCGAGATTGCAGTAAGCCTCGGCTATGTTGTCACCTTCGCTTATTGCCTCGGCGTAGCATTCGGCAGCCTTCGGATCTCCGGATTCATGCAAAAGCAAAGCCTCCTCAAACGGAGTCAGCAGCCGAGCAACTCTTTCGCCCTCCACTCTGAAAAGATTTAGCTGACCCTGAATCTCGGCCTCAATTTGGCGAATGCTGTGACCTTGCGCGCGCAGGTCTCGCATGCGCCTGAATTGCGTCAACGCCTGGAAGTCGTAGGTGTAGTCTTTGGCTTCCGACGATAAGGTGCCCTGAATGACACCCTGCTCGGTCCAGCGCCGAATGGTACGCTCGCTTAACCCGAAAAGCTGTTTGATCTCTCGAACAGAGTAGTTCGACTTGACCCGCTGATAGTTTGCCTTCGCGGGAACAGGTGCGGGGAAGGAGAGAACTTTATTACTGTTTTCGTTCATCTGTAAGCGGGAAGCTTACGAAGCTTTTCTTTTCTTTGCTACTTTCGGCTTGACCAAGGTAATCTGCGGTTTCTTCTTTGCCGGGCTGCTAGCCTTGACCATCGGTTTGCGAGTTGACTGCTGCAGGCTCTTCTTCAGCGCGCTCATAATATCGAGTCTGGGCAATTCTTCGACCTCTGCAAACTCGACCACCTTCTTGCCCTTAATCTTCGACTCAATCAATGTCTTGAGTGCTTCGTGGTAATGATCCGTCGTATCCATCTCCTCCAGCGAGGTGGACATCTGCTCGACAAGAGTCGTGGCCAGTTTCAGCTCATTCTTATCGAGTTTCTGCGCGCCATCGAGCTCAGGCACTTCCTGAATACTTCTGATCTCATGTGGGTAGTGCAACTTCTGAAGCACCAGTCCGTTTTCGTACGGGAAAAGTGCGACTAGATCCTCGCGGTCTCTCAATACCACTTTGCCGAGTCCAACCTTGCCTGTCTGTTTCATTACTTCGCGCAGCAAGGCGTATGGCTTATCCGATACCGGTCCGTCGGGGCCCGCGTAGTAAGGCGCATCGTAGAAAGTGGACGGGATCTCTGAGCTGTTGACGAAGCCGATAATGTCGACCGTCTTTGTGGTTTTGATCTTAATCTTGGCAACCTCTTCGGGCTCGATGATCGCGTAACGATCCGGCTCGTACTGATAGCCTTTGGTTATCTGATCGTTCGTCACGACCTGGCCACATTTCTTACAGCGTTTGTCGTAGCCAATCGGGCCGTAGTCGTCGCGGTGCAGTTGATTAAACTGAACCTTCTCAGCCGTCTCAATGGCGTTGTAAATGCGCACCGGAATGGCAACGAGCAGAAATCTTATGTGGCCTTTCCAAATCGATCTCATATTCATTCTCCTGTGGCGCAAGACTGGGCAACTTGCGCGACTTGGGAACGCGGGAGTTCTGACCGGCACCTCGTCGGGCCGCTTCTAGCAGACATCTGCTGAAAAACAAACACGATCCACGAAACTACACGAAGCAGCACGAAATGGACGTCTTAATTCGAGTCATTTTCGTGTGACTTCGTGGATCGCTTTATGCTCCTACTTGATGTTCACCACTTTTTCAGCAACCTGCTAGACCAAGCTCGGTCTCCCCCAGCCGCGTAAACCCTCAAGCAAACTCGCCGGCTTTGGGCCAGTGATGGAACGTATTATGCCGCCCCAGGCGCTGGTATGTAAAGCCTTATTTTCGTTGGCTTTCCCGTGAGTTACCTAAGGTGAGACACTATCTTACAGAGTATGTATCAGCGCTGTTCGCATCGCTCCCGCGGATTGCCATCGTTCGGTGGGGTCTTTGAGGAGCGACCGATCGATTATCTCGCAGACTGTCGCCGGAAGATTGGGAGCACGCTGGCGCAGCGGGACGGCAGCGTGATCGAAGATAGCTTTAATGATTTCAGCGATGCTGGTTTTCCCGCCGAGGTCAAGCGCGAGTTCGCCTGTGAGCAGGCTGTAAGCTGTCATCCCCACCGCGTAGATGTCTGACTGTGGCCGGACGTCGCGAAAGTTCCTCAATTGTTCGGGAGGCATGTAGGCGATTGTGCCAGCCATCTCGCCCGCCATTGTGACGCCGCTCATTCCTGATTGTGCGAAGCTCTTTGCCAACCCAAAGTCGGT
>JBGPNE010000470.1:0-3484 GCA_041487335.1 Pyrinomonadaceae bacterium | reverse complement strand
ATCGTTCCGGTCACGCGCATCAACGAAGTCGTTGACGCCGCGCTGGAGAAGTTAGTTGCGAATCCACCGCCCCCACTGCCGATCGCCAATGGCGCGCGCCCCCGCGAACCTGAGCCCGAGCCGCTGATGGCGAAAGAGCGGTAGGACTCATAACAGAGTCTGCGCCGGTGATGTGGCGACTCTTGGAAGGAAACCGTTTGCGCCCGTGCTTGAACCTAACCCAATTGAAATCCCGGCCTCGCTGACGTGGCAATCCGACGATCACGAGTCTCGCCTCTATCAAGGTGACAGTCTGGAATTGATGGCTGCCCTGCCTCCCGACAGCGTCGATTGCATTTGGACTGATCCTCCTTACAACTTGTCCAATGATGGGATCACGTGTGTCGCTGGCCGAATGGTAAAGGTCAACAAAGGAGAGTGGGATCGAAGTAGAGGTGTCGAACTAGATCACGTATTCAACAAGACTTGGCTAAGCGCTTGCTACCGCGTTCTCAAACCCACCGGCACTATCTGGGTATCCGGGACGCTGCACGTCTACCCCTCAGTTGGATTTGCGCTGCAAGAGTTGGGCTTTCGAATTCTGAATGACATAGTGTGGGAAAAGCCAGCCCCACCGCCCAATCTTGGTTGCAGATGTTTTACTCACGCGACTGAGATTCTTCTTTGGGCCACGAAGGCAAGAAAAGGGAAAGACAAATACACTTTTAACTACGAAGCAATGAAGGCCGAGAACGGCGGAAAGCAAATGAAAAACGTTTGGCGTTTGCCGGCGCCGACGAAGGAAGAGAAACGGCATGGCAAGCATCCGACGCAGAAACCGATTGCGCTGGTGGCTCGTTGTCTGCGCGCCAGCACGAATGAAGGTGACATCGTATTCGATCCCTTCGCGGGCTCCGCAACTACCGGAGTGGCTGCATTGGTTTTAGGTCGACGGTTTCTTGGATGTGAGATGGAAGAGAAGTACGCGCGGATCGGAGTCCAACGCTTGTCTACTGCACTTGGAATGCATATTCCCACCGAGCCGAAGGACAACCTACTTTGGAGCGAGTAGATGCGATAGAAAAACTGAGAACGCTTGTTGGGGTTGATCTTCGCCAACTCGCCGACAAGTATCAGGTCACCGTCTGGAAAAGCGAAAAGAAGAACAAGGGTTGGGCCGGACACACACTTGAACGGTTCCTGGGTTTGCCTATCAATTCAGCCCAATCACCTAACTTCGGTAGCTGGGAGCTAAAGCAGGTGCAGCTTGTTCCTAAACGCGATGGCATGCTACGCGTTAAGGAAACAATGGCCATCACAATGATCGATCCGTACAATGTGGCCGCAAAACCCTTTGAAGAAAGTCATCTCTTAGCCAAACTGCAAAAGATTGTGATTGTTGCGAGAGTGTTTGAAAGCCAGTTGGACGCCCACTCGCTGTTACATTCCGTCGCGGAGTTTGATCTTAGCGACTCAGGCATCTACGAACAGGTCAAGGCGGACTATGAATCCGTTCGGCAGACTATCATCAACGATGGATTTGGGGCGCTAACCGGCGCGATGGGTGTCATGATACAGCCGCGCACAAAGGGACCTGGTCACGGAAGCGTTTCGCGAGCATTCTATGCAAGGGCGTCTTTCGTGGCGCACATATTAGGTGAGGGCCACCATATTCCCTTGCCGATCGACATAAAGTAGTGAAGATTCGGTGACACGAGCCGCAAGAAACTCAGATCGTTAACCATGCCTGTCATTATCGAAACGGAAGCAGAGAACGAACGCATGCTGAAGATTGTTGAAAAGTTAATGGAGAAAGGCGAGGGTTTGTCGCCTGAAGAAGAAAAGCTTCTAAAGCTGCTGGCGAAGCTCGTTGAAGATTTTGAAGAGCGATACTACCATCCGCGGGACGCTACTCCACTGGAAGTCTTGCAGCACCTGATGGAGTCGCGAGATGTGAAACAGACCCATCTCTGGGAAGCGTTTGGCTCGAAAGGCATCGCCTCGGAAGTACTCAACGGAAAGCGAGGCATAAGTAAGACTCACGCCAGGGCTTTAGCAGATTACTTCCACGTGCCGGCAGACTTGTTCATTTAGTCTCGATTGATCCCGCTATTTTTGGAACTGAAAGCGCCTTCCTAAGTTACAATCCACAGGCTATTCTCTCCTCGAGCTCTCGCCCGTTTTTCGGAAAGGTTGAAATAGAGAAAGAGGTGAAGCTATGCACCCGACTCGCTCATTAATCTTCGCGGCCCTGATGATTGCCGCGTCGTTCGGTTCGGTTTGCGCGCAGAGGCGCGAGCGTCTGCCGCCGCCGCGTGACCCTCAGTACTACGCGCCGCGCAACTCGCTCGAAGAATTCGAAAGCCGACTGGGAACGGTCCTGATCAAGGGACACACCTATGTCGGGACTGTGAGGGCGCAAAATGGCAACGCTCGCGTGGAAGCCATGGAGATCCGCGATAGCGCAAACTCGCAGCGCGCCACGGGAGTCGTGGTCACGATCATGGACGCCCCTGGCTCCCCAAACGAGGTTCGATCACTGATCGACTATGAAGAGATAGATTCGCTCATCAAAGCGGTCGATACGGTGGCCAAAGCAGATGAGACGATTACGAAGCTGACTCACTTTGAAGCGCGCTATCGCACCCGCGGGGACTTCGAGGTCATCGTCTTCAAACAATTAGCAGGCGGCGTGGCCGTGGCGGTCGAGGGCGGCTTCTTCGAGCGCCCGCGCTTACTCCTGACGATTGATGACCTGATCAAGCTGCGCTGGATGATCGCGCAAGCGAAGGACAGGTTGGACGAGATCAAGAATTAGCAAAGAGCAAGGAGCGAAGCGCAAAGCGGCAACTGTCGAGTCTCAGTCTTGGCTCTTTGCCCTTACCCCTTTGCTCTTATTTCGCATCCGGCGGCACGGCGCTCGTGTTTCCGTTCAGAAACTTGTCGAACCAGTAAAGCTGCCAGTTCAGACTCTCGATTAGATGTTTCGGTTCGCCGGTGCGCGTGAGGTTGTGATTCTCGCGCGGAAAGAAAACAATTTCCGTGGTGACGCCAAAGTGCTTCAAAGCTCGGAACCATTGCTCGCCCTGCTCGATCGGCACGCGATAGTCGTTGTCTGAATGCAAAATCAACGTCGGCGTCTTGACGTTCTGCGCGTATTTCAAAGGCGAACGCTCCCAATAGAGATCAAACTTCTGAAAAATATCGCCGCCAAAGTCCCCTGTGTGGCCGTAAGCGCCATCGCGCGTGCCGTCGTCGGAAATAAAGTTTGAAAGACTGCGGAGCGTCACCGCCGCTTTGAAACGATCGGTGTGACCAAGGATCCAGTTGGTCATAAAACCGCCGTAGCTGCCACCCGTCACGCCCATGCGGTCTGCGTCGATCCACGGATACTTTTTCAGGGCGGCATCGAGGCCGTTCATCACATCTAGATAATCCTTGCCGCCCCATTCGCCCGCGATCCCACGTTCGAATTTCTGACCATAGCCAGTCGAGCCGCGCGGAT
>JBGPNE010000469.1:0-3504 GCA_041487335.1 Pyrinomonadaceae bacterium | reverse complement strand
TGCTTGACGACTTTGCCGCGATCAAATTTCAGAGTGCCTGTCTTCCTTCCTGCCGCCAGAAACTGGAGCAGATCCGAGACACTCATTGTTGTCAGATTGCCATTGATCCCCATTATTAATCGATCCTACCGATGCGGGCGCTGGGCCATTGATTCTAATGCCGGAGAGAATAGGGCAAGCTGAAACAGACTAAAACGCGGCACTCCTGAGAGAGAGTACATGGGAGTTCAATCGACATTCAAGTATTTAATTTAGACCAGGGCAAAAGTCGACTAATGGTCGCCCAATGCGCGTCCCCACACTTAGCCTGGGGGTATAAGCGAAGTCGCTGAGCCGGTTGCCATAGCTGTGGCAGCCCACGAATTCGGCCACGAGCATTCCTGGAAAACGCCGCTGCGCCCGAGCTCTTTTCTTTCGCAACTTCCAGAAATTCGGCTGGCAACTCAGGATCGGTCTGTGGGACCCGTTTCCCGACCCGGATTCTGCTTCGGATAGGCAGAATCAGCGAGGTGCAACGTGGTGTGCTCGGTGACACTGGCAACTGAATCAGGCAGCCATTTTGTCGGTAGAGGTGCAGCTAAGTCCCGAGCTCTTCCGTCTGCAAACTCCGCCTTTTCACTTTTCGCCTGTTTGCCACGATCGGAGAGTAATTTGATAGGCGTGTAGACCAGGAGGATGAGGAATCTTGCCGGCAGGACGATGGTCATTATGCTAAAGAGTAGCAAGTCGAAGAGTCCTGTTAGCACACCCTGTCCCAACACCTGCCACGATTTGCTCACTTGCCGCTCGGCCGCTCTGGATGGGGCATCCTTGAAGAGATGTTCGGCGTAACGCGCTATAAACTGGTCGAGAGCTGTCTCGACTTTGGTGAATAAACCTTCCTCGGCTACGGTTAAAGCCCGGGAGATGGCCTCTAAATTAATTCCGCAGGATGCACAAAACTTAAGTGCAACTGAGTTTTCTCTCCCGCAAGTTGGACAAAACATTCGCGATCCCCTTTCCACCGAAGGCCTGCTTAATATTCACTTACGAACTTTCGCCAGTTTAGTTCGTGCACTCAGGAGGAGGTAATCGGGAGAGTCTTCATCAGCTCCCCACGCCGCTATCCAGACACCTTTTTTCTTCAGCCAACACGTTTGCCCGGGCAGCACCCCACCAGGCACGAATAGCATTGGGCGTGTGCAATAACGCAAACAGGCGGTCGGGCGCTGCAGGGAACACCCCTTCGTGAACGTGCTTTCGGGTCGTCATTAAACCTCCTGCTGTTGATTGCATTACAGAACCGTGAGCGGTAGCGATTGTGTGAAAACTCAAACGTGAGCATAGCCCCACTTAAAGAGGACCATTCAATACGGAACCGAGGAGCGGTAGCGACCGGGTCGTTCACACAACTCTCAACTTGTCGTTAACCTTAACGGCGCCGGAAGCTTACTACTCATGAGTTCCTGGGTGAGTCTTGCGGAAACGACCCGGTCGCTACCGCTCCTCGGTTCTGTAGTGGAGTGGTCTCGTCAGATGGTAATGATTTCGCGACCACTTCTGTTCCCAGTTTTCGCACATCCTCGGCAGCGATTGGGTCTGTTAGATGGCTCCTCCAGTTGTCTGAATCGCGCATACACATATTGTAATTACTTCGAGGGATCACCAGGCATCGGGCTGTGGCGAAGATTCTCTATTTCTTTCAGAATTCCGGCAACCAAAGCTTCCGTCACCTTTCTGCCCTTCTCCCGCGTAGCCAGCGTTGGATCACCCCAAATACCTGTTGCCGAATAAACACCCGCTCCGTTGGGATCTCTGGTCAATCCACCGCTTCCGTTTTCCGGGTGGTAATCCTTTACCGCTTTCTTCATGTCTACGCTTGCCGGATCGATGTACAACATTATCGATGTCTCAATCTCATCAGCGTGCGTGCCGCCTTGCTCCTTTCTTATCGTCTTCTCCAGAGGCTCAGTGATCCTCAGATCCGTGTAGCGCAGCAGTATCCGTTCCTCGGCCAGCAAAGTGGCTGCTGGCTTAAGTGCTCTTAGAGTAGAGATGCCGGTGTTAAGCACATAGAAGCGGCGTGGGCCAAAGCGGGACAGTGTGCGACAAATGTCAGTCACCAGATCCCTGGCGGTTTCGAGACGTAAGGAAGTAGAACCAGGGTATTCAACGAAAGCCGGATAAAAATAATAATTGATGGTGGGTGCAACAATCACTTCTGACTGCTGCAGCACACGCCGCTTCAAATACTCAGCAATGACGAAATCGTTCTTGAGTTTGAGATGGGGACCATGCTCTTTTGCCGCGGCGCCGAGGGGTATGACCACCACCGAATTGGGAGTCAGTATTTTCTCAGCCTCAACCCAACTAAGGTTTTCAAGCAATATGCCCTTTGTCTTGGGACGGCTTGGGCTTTGGACCGCGAAGACGAGCGGAAAAACTATGACCAATGCAAGAACAGCAAGCATCAACTTCATTGTTTCATCCTTTCAAAGAGGGCCGTCTTATCCCCTTCCGGCTGACCTTGATGACCAAGGTTCGCCCGCTAAAACGGGCGCTTGATTTGCGGGCAAGCGATCTTTCCGCTCATCGGCTTTCATCGTCCAGCATAACTCAGGGCGCATTGCTGGGAACGCAGGCGTCTCCCCTGCAAACGAGCCGAAGGCGAGTATGTGAATGGGAATGGCTTTCCGATCCAAACTGGACCAGTACTTTAAAACCGCAGCGACAGACAACTCAAGCCGCCATCCATCTTTTGAAACTCCGTCATCTCCAGCGCAATCGTTTGGTAGCCAAAATCACGCAGCGTCGCTTCGAAAACCGGATAGCCGGCAGCGACAAGTAGGCGATCGTTGACGCGCACGCAATTAGCCGCATACTCCTCGCCTGCTTTGACGCAAATAAGTTCATATCCACCTAACTCTTCTCGTTCTGCCAAGGCCTGAATCACCGCCAACCTATTATCGCCCAGATAGGCCAGACCACTTTTCAGATGCAAGATACCACTGGTCCCGCGAATGTCGATTAAGGTTGAGGTGTATGCCGCCTGGGCCAATAGCTGAGCCAACTGCTTTGCGCCGTCTTCATTAGTGCGCTCTGAAATGCCGATGAAGAAATGGCCAGAGTTACTGCCAGCCTCGCACACGTCACCACCATCCAGGGTGCCAGGCTCGCAAATAAAATGTAATTCAGAATAAAATTGAGCGAGTACCTTCCTGATGTTTGCCACTTCTCCGGCACGACTGGGCGCACCTGGTCGGGTGAGAATGGCGCATTGCTCTGTCACGACTGCCGTATCTTCAACGAAAGTGGAATCGGGATATCGCTCGCGGGCTTCTAAACGCACCAGCTCCAGGCCACACTGCTCGAGCGCCGAGCAATATGCTTCGTGTTGCTCCAGTGCGCGCGCATAATCCGGCCTGCCCAGGTGGACGGTGGTCAGACCTTCGGCAAAATTCGCGCTGGGCGGCCGGACGATTGCTTTCAGAAGCACTGCATATCCCTCGCTTCGGTCACCTCCAG
>JBGPNE010000468.1:0-3513 GCA_041487335.1 Pyrinomonadaceae bacterium | reverse complement strand
GCCGTCAAAGCCAGCTATGTCTGGCTTGGTACGACCACGTGTCCCCCTCATCTTCCCTCATCTTGACAATCAACTGCATAAACGCAGTTACCGAATTCCCCAACCTAGGATTAATATTACAGAGGCCATGTTCAAGTCGACGACTTCTCCTCTTGCCTGTCGGAGTGATTCGTTTTGGCTTGGCATCAATTTCAACTCAGGATATCTTTCACGGCGGTGACACGGGGCTAGACTTCCGTCTCGATTTCGCGCTAGGTTTAGCGTAGTCAGACAGTCTTCTTAGCATGCGGGATCGGGCACACAGGACTGAGGCAAGCTAATGCGACGAATCGATCTGAGAACAGTTCAGGCCGCCAACCCACACACGATTCGCGATATTAATCGCCAGATAGTACTGAACTACGTTCGCGAAAGGGAGCCGATCTCACGAGCCACAATCGCCCGCGAGACGGCTTTGCAACGATCTACTATCTCCGAGATTGTTGAGGCACTAACGGACGAGGGCCTGGTCGAGGAGATCGGTGAAGGCATATCAACCGGCGGTCGGCGACCGACTTTGTTGCGATTGCGGACGGTTGGCGCTATTGCCATTGGTGTAAATATCACTCCCACCTGCACGACTATTGCGAGTAGTGATCTGGCCGGAATCGTCGGGCGACAAGAAGTCTTCCCAACTGATCCAGCCCCCGAACGCACATTAGACCGTGTCATAGAAATCATTCGCAAGTTCTCTGACCAGAGTTCGATCGAAGGGGTCGGTGTCAGTATTCCCGGACTGGTTACTCCGGCAACTGGTAACGTGATCTTCGTTCCCTTTTTTAAGTGGCGCGACTTGCCAATCGGCGAAATGATCTCTCAGGCGACCGGGCTTCCGGTTACGATAGACAATGACGCTAATGCAGTCGCCCTCGCCGAGTTGTGGTTTGGTCGACCCGAAGTTAGGGATGCGCGCGACTTCATCTTCGTGTTGGTTGCCGACGGAGTCGGGACTGGGATCATTTTTGACGGCCAGGTCTATCGTGGAGTACGCGGTGCGGCAGGGGAATTTGGTCATATGATTGTGGGCACTAATGCGCCGGTTCTCTGCTCATGCGGAAACGACGACTGCTGGGAGGCCTTCGCTTCTGAGCGTGCCGCGACGGCACGCTACAACAAGTCAGGTGGAGGTAGCCGCGTGCCAAATTTTGCGACTCTGATCGAGCGCGCCCTGGGTGGAGAACGGGAAGCAAAGGCGGCCCTTAGGGAGACGGCTCGTTATCTCGGCATCGGTATCTCGAATCTGGTCGTCGGCTTTAGCCCGGAAGCTGTGATTGTGGGCGGTGCGATAACTCGAGCTTGGCCGTTGATCGAAAAAGCTCTCACAGAGAAAATTGAGCGTAGTGTTCGTCGAGGGTTGCCGTCGGCGCGAATTCTTCGCTCTACATTGAATGGAGACCCGACGTTAATGGGAGCTTTGAGCCTGGTGCTGGCCAGTAAATTTGCCGGAGCGGCTGCAGCTTGACGTGCTTCCCTAAGCAGCGCGCATTTGTCATTAACATCAAAGTCAAAAGCATTCACGAGTCGCTTGACTAAGGTCTCTGTTTATCCGCCCGCCTCTTTATCGCGTCGCTGAGTTCGACGATACTCTGAAGATCCTTGCGAGCTTTTCCTAATTGTTGGGCGTCGACCGTTCCCGGTTTTTCGATAATCGGGTTCCTTACAAAGCTCTCGATCTGTTTGCAGAGCAGGATCAGTTCATCTTTCGTCTCCGTCACTTTGAAATCTGTTTCCGTTGCTCGGTTTTCCGTTGTGGCCTCAGGCTTCTGTAACTTTAGAGAATATTGCAACCGAGCCGACCGCTTTCTAATCTCACCAGTCGCATCCGAAATGAACTGATAACTGAGAGGTCGGTTCGCGGCCAGGGCGCGAACTATCTCGTTGTGACGGGTTAGGATTCGCTGAAAGTCCTCGCTTACCTGGTCCATCATGGCTTGAGCGCGTTTGGGATCATTTGAGTGCCCCTTGTCTCCGCCAAGGCTGTTCAGTTGCAACTCACGCCGATTCATCTCTTCCATCTGAGCCTTCGCCGGGTCACCAGCTGTCTGACCTGCGACTGGCACGCAAAAAGCAATCGAGCAGGCAATTGCAACTATGAGCGTGCCCCAGGGCCGAACGTTCGCTTTGACTCCATGCAGTTCCATCGGCGCCTCCAGAATTTGCTTTGACTGGGCGATAGTATAGGCCTCTGCCAAACTCGGCACAAATCGTTTTCTTCTTGCCAGACCTATTTTGTAGTGGCGGCGCGAGCTGACGACACGCCAGCAGTCTGTTTGTTGCAGACTTGAAACACACTCCGACCAGAGTGGGTTCAAGAGGAAGGCAGACGATGTTCCCCGTTTCCACCGGCCGGCGTCAATAAGAAGATTTTATCTAACTCATTAGGCAAAAAGAGTTGACTGCGGGAGGCAGTTAGTACTACTTAATAGCACTTGTTGACAAAAGTCTTGTCTGATTCCACCCAATAAGATCGACCTGCCATTCGGAGGGAGTCTGGTGCGAAGAATAGATCTAAAGACAGTTAATGCTGCGCGCTCGAACACCATACGAGACATAAACCGCCAGATCGTGCTGAATTACGTTCGCGAGTTGGGGCCCATCTCTCGCGCCGACATCGCGCGGGAAACTGCATTACAACGTTCAACTATTTCGCTCATTGTCGACGAGCTTCGCGTGGATGGTTTGATAGAGGAAGTGAGCGGCGAATCCACGGGCGGGCGTCCTCCCAGTCTGCTCTCGTTGCGAACTGCCAACGCGGTTGCAATCGGCGTGGATCTGGGAACAGTTAAGACGGTGATGGCCAGCAGCGACCTTGCCGGTCGAGTACTGGAGCAGGAAGAGTTTCCCACTGATAATGATGTGAAGAAAACACTTGCGGCGATTGTTCATCGCGCGCAACGATTGATTGGAAGGAACAGCGGCACGATTGAAGGAATCGGCATCAGCTTGCCCGGAGTAGTGGATCCGGAAACAGGAAACCTGTATGTACCGCATTTTGGCTGGCGCAACGAACCCATAGCCGAAACGCTGACCCGTGCCACTTTGCTTCCCGTCAGCATTGACAACGATGCCAATGCTGCGGCGCTTGCGGAGTTGTGGTTTGGTCGACCGGAGATCCGCGAAGTTCGGGATTTTATTCTGGTTCTGGTCGAAGAGGGAGTGGGTACGGGTATTGTTATTGGTGGGCAAGTCTATCGCGGAGAAGGAGGAACCGCAGGTGAGTTCGGTCACATGACAATTGGGTCGGGAGCACCTGTGCAATGTGCCGTAGGCAGTAGGGAGTGTTGGGAAGCATTTGCCTCCGAGCGGGCGGCTCTCGCGCGTTATCAAAAGCTGTCACGTTCCAACGGCAGCAACGAGATCAATTTCGCAAGCGTGATGGATTTGGCTCTAAGGGGCGAACGGAATGCGAGGGCCGCCTTGAAAGAGACAGCGCGTTACCTTGGAATAGGCATTGCGAATCTGATTCAAGGCCTG
>JBGPNE010000467.1:0-3520 GCA_041487335.1 Pyrinomonadaceae bacterium | reverse complement strand
TCCTGTGTAAACCAAGATGTCCCCTTCAATGCGGTCGTGATAGGGATTCTCCTTCGCTTGGCGAGCGTTTGGAACAGATGTCATCACAACGAGCCGTTTCGTTTCTCCATCAGCTCCCACAGACGAACGCACACCGCCAGCGTTCCCTACACCAAGCGCGTTGTGCAGTTCGTCATTGGAATAACACTCGCCAACTCGGAAGGCAGTTCGAAGCGTGCTCACTTCTGCCTCAACTTTCCTTCGGTCTGAATGCTTTCGGTTTCGGGTGTTAATGGGCAAGGCAACTCCGCAGCCAGCAAGCGAGGTTCGATCTAGACGGTGCGATAGGGCCCAATCTTCCATGAATTTCCAGTCAGAACATGCTGTCTGCGCGTTAGGTTTGACTCGAGAGGCAGAGGTGGGTATCTCCTTAGTTCCTTGTTCTCTATTGATTGATGCCTCCGCAAGTTGGAGGCAGTGGTGTGAGAAGTGACAAGCGCCTTCCTAGCGCTCAGTGCGCCAAGAAATTGTAGGTAGGCCTCTCATTCACACCCTGCTTTAGCTGGGTGGCAGAAAGGCGTCATTGCTCACTCATCAACCGTTTCAAACGGTTTCGCTGCCGTGAGTAAACCGTTAAAACGGTTCGCTGGGTCGGTCAGGCTTGCGGGCCACCCAGCTAAAGCAGGGTGTGAATGAGAAGAGAACTACGATGCTCAGATTCGGCTTACCTACAATTTCTTGGCGCACTGGAGTCGCTCTAAGGATGGGAGATCGAACTAAGGTAGTTGGCTGTCTGGCGCTCACTTTTGAGGTGCGGCAGTTACTCTTAGCATGTAGAATGAAAGCTATTCATTCAAGTGCAGGGAAGCCATTTGATGAGACGTCTTGAGACAGTAAACGGACAAACCCGGATTATCACAGCAGACGCAGTCGAAAGGATCGAACGGCTGCAGCAGACAATCGAAACGGTCATTAAAGGCAAGCCGGAGGCGGTCCGGCTCGCAATTGTGACCTTGATTGCCGGCGGTCATCTGCTTATCGAAGACGTGCCCGGCGTTGGCAAGACGACGTTGGCGCACGCGCTGGCCCGAGCGCTTGATTGCAGTTTTCAGCGAATACAATTCACTTCAGATCTGCTGCCTTCCGACGTGATCGGGCTTTCGGTGTATAACCAGCAAAGGGGCGTCTTTGAGTGGAAGCCTGGCCCAGTCTTTGCAAATGTAGTTCTGGCTGATGAGATCAACCGCACGACACCGAAGACCCAATCGGCGCTACTGGAGGCGATGGCCGAACGACACGTCACCGTGGAAGGAATAACCCATCCGCTCGCTGCTCCGTTTATCGTGCTGGCAACGCAAAATCCCATTGAGCACCACGGCACATATCCGCTGCCCGAGTCACAGCTTGATCGGTTTATGCTACGCCTTCGCATCGGCTATCCTGCCACGCATGATGAGAAACAGATTCTTCGCGATCGCGAGTATAGCGATCCACTCGATGAACTTGTGCCGGTAATGACGGCCGCTGAAGTGGTGGAGCTGCAACGCAGTGTCGCGGAGGTTTCTGTCGATGATGCCCTCGTTGAGTACTTGATGCGCATCGTTGCGGCAACACGAGATTCAGAGATGCTGGATCTTGGCGCCAGTCCCCGTGGAACGCTCGCGCTTTTTCGTGCTGCTCAGGCGCTCGCGCTTACCGAAGAGCGGTCATACTGCATTCCAGATGACATCAAGCGTTTGGTGCTCCCGATATTTGCCCATAGGATCCTAGTCAGTTCGCGTTTCTCTTCTTCACTTCGTCGCAGCGAAGAGGCTGAGGCAGTTTTGAAAGAGATCATGAAGACGGTTAGCGTGCCGCTGTGAGGGCGGAGACGGGGAGACACGGAGACGCGGTGAGGGGAGATGGGGAGGGGAAGACATGAACCAGTTAAAGTGAAATAGACCGGCGCGTCTAAAGGGATCATCTCTCTGTGGCTGTACTCTCAAACTGGCGCAACGCGATTCTCGGCACACTCCTGGTACTCACCGGCCTGGCCGCGGCCCTCGTAACAGTTCTCGCTCGTCGCATGAATGACAGTGGGCTCGCCACTGCGGGCGCTTTATTGTCGCTGGTGATCGCGGGTTTGATGCTGATATTCATCGTGCCGCCGCTGGCGCGATCAGCCCGCGTTGAGGTTACGCGCCTCGACCTGCCCGTTGAAGTAACTACGGGTGGCGGGATCTTTCTCGCTATTGTGGGAGTGGTAGGATTCGCCGCATGGAATACCGGAAACAATCTCCTGTTCCTCGTCCTTTCACTGCTCTGTTCCACTCTGTTCGTTGGCTGGGTGACGGCGAGAGCTTCGCTCCGCGATCTGGTTGTGTCAGCGCGTTTTCCGGATCACATCTTCGCTGGCGAAGCAGCGCCAGTAATCGTCACATTGCGAAATACGAAGCGTTTATTGCCCTCATTCTCAATTCTTGTCGAAGCGCGTGGGCCTGTTGCTTCGAGCGAGAGCGGCCAGCGCAGAAACCGCAGAAAGTGGCACCACAAGCGTCCTCTCGCTTACTTCACTTACGTTCCCCACCGTGCGGCCGCGGAACAGCGCGTCGAGCAGCTTTTCCCTGAGCGCGGTCACGTGTTGATCAATGGTTTCGAACTATCAACTCGCTTCCCATTCGGTTTCTTTCGCCGACGGCGGCGACTGAAAGCGCGCAACGTGGACATCGTGGTTTATCCCAAACCAGAACCGATTGGAGACGAGCTGCATCTATTGCCCATGTACGCGGGTCGAATACCTTCGCTACGCAGGGGCGCCGGGCACGATCTTTTTTCGCTACGCGATTACCAGGCGCAAGATGACCTGCGACACATCGATTGGAAGGCGACAGCACGAGCGAGACGTTTGACAGTTCGTGAGTTCACGTCCGAGGACGAACGCCGCATCACGATTGTGCTCGATACGAGACCCGTGCCTGATTCGGAGCCGAGGATATTCGCGGGGCGGTTCGAGCGTGGGGTAATGCACGCTGCATCTCTTTTGAAGCATTTCATTGACGAGCGTGCTGAGGTGCGGTTGATGCTGGGCACCGAGACAGGACGGTATGGCTCAGGGTTGGACCATTTGTATGAATGCTTGCGACGACTGGCCCTGGTCACTCCCCAAAGGGAAACTGCGGGTCCGGATCTCTTTTCGTCAGTTTTGGAACTGGAGAACACCAAACCTTCCAAGCCAATCTTCGACGACGATTACGCCATCGTACTAACGCCCGCCCCGCCCGGTTCGATTCCTGCGAGGGTCTGGAGGACATCCCACGTCATCTATTTGTAGGCTTTGGAAATTTACCAAGCTTAGCAATTCGTATTGGGCTACTTGAAATCCCACCTAATCTCGTTCACACCCTCCCTTTTAGCAAGGTGGAGTGAGACGTATGCAAAGGGCATATACCGTCCTAACCGTTTCCGATCGTAAGCCATTAAGGGTACTGGTGCACTTTGGACTCTCATTCACATCGCGGCTTTAGCCCGGTGGGGAAGCGTTGCTCATAATCTAATGAACCGT
>JBGPNE010000466.1:0-3524 GCA_041487335.1 Pyrinomonadaceae bacterium | reverse complement strand
GTCACCGGTACCACGGCTGCTATTCTTGCTCGCAAGCCTGACATTTACCTGGCAGAGACTGAAGTGCAGGTCGACACCGAAAGTCTGTCGTCAGGGTTAACGTCGGGCAAGAGCGCCATCATTGTTGGTAACGCCTCTGATCCCGCTTACTTCAATACAGAACTTCAGATCCTCACTAAACCAGGACTCTTGCGGCGGGTGGTGAAGACCCTGGACCTCGAGCACAATCAGGATTTTCTGCGTGCTCAATCTGGCGACAACTCTACAACCTGGCAGCGCTTGCTACGCACGTTCGGTCTTGGCAGCAAGCCCCAGACGACCGATGCCCAAAAGCGAGATAACGGAAAGCTGCTGGTGCAGGAAGTTGCCTCACCGGTATCTCGCAATGATCTTGAGGAAGCTGCGCGGCTCGAGCCGTATGTTACCGCAATTCAAGCCTTGCTTAAGGTCGAGCCTGTTAAAGAAGATCGTCTGCTGGTCACAGATACTCGCCTCATAAGTATAAAGTTTACTCATGCTAATCCCCTGGTTGCTGCCAAGGTCGTAAACGCCATTGCCGATACGTTTGTCCTTTCCAATCTGGAGCGGAAGACCGAGACGACCAACACCACCGGCGGCTTTTTGCAGAAGCGGATTGCTGAGCTGCAAACTCAGATTCGCAATGACGAAGAACGTCTGATCAATTACGCAAAGAATAATCAGATCCTCTCGCTTGATGCCAATCAGAACACCGTGGTCGATCGCCTGGCAGGACTGAACAAACAGCTTCTCGAAGCAGAGAATGAACGCAAGATGGCCGAGGCGGCATATCGTGTGAGTAAAGAGCCCGGTGCAGTCGATGCATTAGCTGCCGGTAATACCAAAGAGATTGAAGGAAAGCTGGCTGACCTGAAACAAAAGCGGGACCAGTTGATGGTGGAAAACACCGAGGAGTGGCCCGAGGTCAAAGAGGTTGACAAGCAGATTGCTGGGCTGGAAAAGCAGTTTCAGGACGCGCATTCACGGGCTACGTCAACAGAATCAAAGCTGCTCGAGACTCGTTACCATCAAGCCTTAACGCGCGAGCAATCTCTGCGCACCGCCTTCAATGAGCAACGCGGCGCGACATTGACGCAGAATGAAGCGGCTATCAATTATCATATTATTCAACAGGAGATAGAAACCAATAAGGGATTGCTGGATGGTTTACTGCAACACTCTAAAGAGAATGATGTAATACTCGCCGGCACACCTAATAATATACATGTTACGGATTACGCGATCGCCCCGCGCGTGCCAATTGGTCCCAAACGCTTTCAGGGAATCCTGCTCGCCTTTGCCTTCTCACTCGGTTTCGGCGTCTGCCTGGCCACGATGCTCGAATACCTGGATGACACTGTCCGTTCCACAGACGACGTGGGACGACTCCTGCGCCTGCCGACACTTGCGGTAATACCTTCGATGGGAAGCTGGTCTTCTCCTCGACGACTGCTCTCCGGCGCTGGAGGATCTGTGCAGTTGAGAAATGGAAATGGGAATGGGAATGGGAAAATCAATTCAGCACTATTGCTGGACAACGATAAGCGTTCTCCGTTGGCTGAAGCTTATCGGCAACTGCGAACCTCCGTGTTGCTGTCAGCGGCGGGGCGTGCGCCGAAAACTGTGCTTGTGACTTCTTGTATAGCCGCCGAAGGAAAAACTACTACCACAATTAATCTGGCAGCCAGCCTGGCTCAAACCGGAGCTAACGTGCTGATCATCGATGCGGATATGCGCCGTCCCCGCCTTCATTCGGTCTTTGGGATCCCGAATGAACGGGGTCTTTGTACGATTCTGGCCCATGAGATGTCTGAGGCGGAACTTCTAAGCCTGGTGCAGAAGGAAGAAACCAGCGGCCTGTATCTACTTACCTCAGGCCCAATCCCTCCCAACCCGGCTGAGCTCATCGGTTCCGAGCAGATGCGGAATCTCATCAACTCACTGGAAACTACGTTTGACCACATCGTTATAGATTCACCACCCATAGCTTCCTTTACAGACGGTGTGCTGCTTTCGTCACTATCGGACGGTGTAATTCTGGTAATTCACGCCAATAAATGTTCCCGTAAAGTCGTACAACGAGCGCAGCAAACATTGCAGGAAATAGGAGCCAAGGTCTTGGGCGTGGTCCTAAATAACGTCAACTCCCACTCGCCTGACTACTATTACTATCGCTATCAATACGAATCCTATTACAAGTCTTACAAGCCAGACGAGGAAGTGGAGCCCGTGTCCTAGCGCGGATAGAACAAGCCATATCCACCCCGCAGCACTGTCCTATCCCTCGGGGGCATCAATGCTGGTTGCTCTGTGAGCTCCGTGCCTCCCGTGGTGATTTTTAAGAATTCGAATTTCGAATTTCGTGTTCTGTAATACCAAGCCCTAACTTCTTGTTTTTTGAGCAAAATGTTTCTTGCGCAACGGCTGTGCCGCCTGATGTGAGGTGGCGGCTATGCCCCACCGTGAGCGTGTTTCTTATTTTTTCCGGGGCTGCGCCCCACGCCGTCCGGGGGCATAGCCCCGAAATCAAAAAAGCGAGCCAGCCGGTGGGGCACAGAGCGGGGTCCCCACGCGGGCAGCCCGCGTGGGGTGCTGGTCCACCACCTCACATCAGGCGGCAAAGCCGATCGACTTGGTTCAGGTTGCGGGCTGGCCCGCTCTGTGAGCTCCGTGCCTCCCGTGGTGATTTCCTCTTCTAAATGATCAGCGAAGCCAAATTAGATTCGAAATTCGAAATTCGAAATTCGAAATTCGAAACCCTGCGCATCGCTCCCTCTAAGGGTTGGGTTTCGCTCAAACTCCACGAGCTGTGGGAATATCGCGAGCTGCTCTATTTCCTGATCTGGCGCGACATCAAAGTACGCTACAAACAGACAGCGCTCGGCGCCACGTGGGCCATCATTCAGCCATTTTTTACAATGGTGGTCTTCAGTCTCTTCTTTGGCCGTCTGGCCAAGGTTCCTTCTGACGGTATTCCTTATCCCATATTTAGTTTTGCTGCCCTCGTGCCCTGGACCTTCTTCGCCAATGGGTTGACGCAATCATCCAACAGCCTGGTCGGCAGCGCGAATCTGATCACAAAAGTCTATTTCCCGCGGCTTACGATTCCCATTGCTTCGGTGCTTTCGGGCATCGTGGATTTCCTGCTTGCCTTTATCGTGCTCGTCGGCATGATGCTCTATTACGGCATGATGCCAACGCTCAACGTGCTTTGGCTGCCACTCTTTCTGCTGCTGGCGCTTGTAGCTTCATTGGGTGTGGGGCTATGGCTCTCGGCTTTGAACGTTGAGTATCGCGATGTGCGCTACGTGGTCCCATTTATCACGCAGTTCTGGCTCTTCGTTACGCCCATTGCTTATCCCAGCAGCTTGCTTCATGAACCCTGGCGTTCGCTTTACGGCTTGAACCCGATGGTCGGTGTAGTCGAGGGGTTTCGCTGGGCGCTCTTGAGAACGAACACTGCGCCTGGACCAATCATCGCTGTCTCGTCACTGGCGGCGCTCGTG
>JBGPNE010000465.1:0-3527 GCA_041487335.1 Pyrinomonadaceae bacterium | reverse complement strand
GGATCGATAACTGAGCCGTCATTCGAGCTTGCCCGCCAGAGTTCACCGCGCACAAGCACGGTGCCCTCAGGATCAAGTTTCGTCTCAACCACGGCGGTCAATCCGATCAACTCGATATCACCAGCTCCAGATTTCTTGTGTTCCGACAGAGCCGCAACTATCGCAACCGCGGCGCCGGCACAGATACCCAGAACGACGATGAAAGTTAACATTCCTTGAAATACTAAACTGTAATGCCCTGGGAGCAAAACAAGCGAACCCCTCTTTTTAGAAGATCGCCTCATGTTAGTTCCGGGGTCCCCAGGCGGGCAGCCCGCCTGGGGTGGTGGTGTCCAGCGGTTGCGGGTTTTAGTTCTTGCCCATCGTGACCTGCCGCTGCAGCGCAATGGCTTCCTGGTTATTTGGATCAATAGTCATGGCGCTCGTCGCAAATTTGGTCGCTTCGCCACGGTCACCGCGGTCGAGGAAAATCCGTCCCAGCAGAATATGCGCGTCGATCAATTTCGGATCCCAGAAGATCGCGGTCTTCAAGGCGGCGATTGCCGCCTCTTGATCGCCGCGGCGCTGGTTTATTCGGCCACTGAGCAGGTAAGCCTCAGCATTTGTTGGTTCAATCATTACCACGCGGTGCAACTCGGGTAATGCCTCGTCATCGCGTCCCGCCTGGTAAAGATCGCGTGCTTTCGCCAGGAGATCTTGCGTCGCCGAGTTAGAGTCAAGATTAGCCGCAATCGCTTTCTTGCGCATCAGGTCAGACACGTCATCGCGATTCAAGACGTCCCGCATGCGCAACGAAACACCATTGGTAGTCTGTGACTTCTGCCATTCTGTCTGCCACTTCGCATAAGTTTGCAAATAACGCCGTGCTTGATCGTCTGCTGCATTGGCAGCTTCCGTCTTCCCGATCTTTTCCAGGGACTTCGCGAAGAGGAAATAGGCCTGGCCGTCCCTTGGATCTGCGGTAATCACGGGTCGAAGTTGGTCGGCCGTCTCCGCATATTTACCAGCCAGGAACAACGCAAAAGCGTAGTTGAAGTGTACCATCTGGTCGTCGGGCGACGACTCGGCCGCGCGAGCCAGAAATGAAGTACCCTGGGCAAGCAGCCGTGCTCGTTCGTCTTCTTTCTTCTCCTCCCGTGCGGCCTGAACAGCCACGGCTCCAGCGTTGTTGTAAATCCCTATCAAGGGCATGTCCGATGAGAGCGGCACGAGCGCCGCCAGCGCATGCCCAAGGTCGCCCAACTTCGCATAACCTAATCCGGAGTAGAACGCAGCCTCGGCATAATGTGGATCTTTCTTTTGAAGTTTTGTGAAATACTCAGTCGCGTCCTTCCACTTCCCATCGAGCATATAAAAGCGACCAAGCTCAAAAGCAGCCTGAGGGTAAACGGCTCCGCCGTTGGCGTCGGCATAGAAATGCAAAGCGTTCTTGAGATAATTTGCCCGTTTCGGATCGCGCTCGCCCAACTGAACGCCTTTCACATAAGACTCAAAGGCGCGCTGCGGGATCTTCGTGGCCTCTTGCACCAACTGGTTTTGCGAGAAGGGAAGGGCCTTGTCGCGCTGATACAGAATTTGATAGGCCAGGCGACCCTGGATATTCTGAAGTGTTGCCAGCGGGCCGCCGAAATCGAATTGGCGTGTGGCCCAACCGCCATCAAAAAGTTCACCAAGCGTGCGTCCTTCGTTGACTTTGATCACGCGCGCCGTTACCTGCACATAAGCTTCGGCCGATGGTTTGTCTTTGCCCGATTTCGCCCTATCAGATTTGCTGTCCTCTTGTGCGGGGGTGACAGAGTAAGTCCCGATTACGATCATCGAGGCTTTCGCTTCGCGAGCGAGCTTGATCGCAGTCGCTCGCGAGGGAATCACTGTTTCAGGCAGGCGGAGACGTTGATAGGCGAGTTCGCGCTCATCGCCGGACACCACGATCAGCCCGGGTCTATTAAGGAGTTCAGCAAGCGAATTAGCAAAGCTTTCCCCCACCCAGTTGTACTCGGGTCGGTTCGACGTATTCTCAAACGACAGCACCATCAACACGTCGCCTCCCGCCGGGTTTTGACCGAGGGACGCTGAGACAGATAGCGCAAGAAACAGGGCAATCGCCAGTCCGGCAATTAAAGGTTTAAGAAAAGTAGTTCGCATAAAGAATCCAATTCGCCGTACGGTCCTGAATCTTAGCTTCAGGTGAAACAATAAACTCTAGCAGAAAACAGAAAAAGACTGAAATGACCCCCTGGGTAGTGCTCCGTTAGTGGAGCAGTACCCCCTGACAGGTAGTGGGTCAGGTTGAAAGACTGTCTCACAATACAAGGCCAACGTCTTTACTGGGATCGCGGGCGTCTCGCCCGCCGCGAGCGCGTAGCGCGAGCAAGAGCCGCGGCAGACAATATATGGATGAACAAGATTAGAAGCGTGCTGACGCACGCTCGGCGGGCGAGACGCCCGCGGTCCCAGTAAAGAGATGCTCGTAATATCAAAGTGACCCACTACCCCCTGACACGGTACTGGGTCAGTTTGACGAGCAGGTTTAGATTTCAACACTTAGGTTGCGCGTTATTAATGTTGCGCGTTATTAATAAGGACAAGCTAAGGCCTTGAACTCTAAACTACCCTGACTCTCTCACGGTTAGTCCGGTCCTGGCTGTCCGGTAAATTGCTGCTTGTTATAACCCTTCTCCTTGGAGTATATAAGTCTCAGTTCAGCGAACCATGCTCCTTAAGCGCCGACCTTTGGCCTCACGGCCCGAGTGATTCAATGGCATTGATCGTGGAATGCTTCGGCTCGTTCCCCATTTACTGAAAATGGGTTCGCTGGAAAAACCCTTTCAATCGCGTCCTCGACGCAAAGTTGACGTTTCAAACGGTTCGTTCTCGGCTTCTTTCGGCTCATAAGGAAAAGCCTCATCGTGGGCTCCTGTGGGAAATGCGTCATTCGTGGGGGAATCCGAACGTTAAGTAAAGCAGCGATCTCAAGAATCGATCGAATCTATGAGTTTCAACCTTCTTCCCAGACACTGTCGGTCTACCAAGTCGCGGCTGACACTGTTGCTCATCCTCTCGCTTTGTTTTGCAGCAGCACTCCCGCTGCTGGTACGAGCTGGGCTGCAATCGTCCGCCACGCCGGAATCACAGCAGAAGCAAAAAAGATCCGAATTCATTCCTGGTGAGATCCTCGTTCGTTTTCGAAAAGATGCGGCAGCTACAAAGGTTGCACGTGCAGAGATGACAGTGGTCGAAAACGGCCGTCAGATTCCGTTGCAGGTAGAGCGGCTCGATGGTCCGGAGATTGTCGAAGGTTTACGTCTTGCGCGTGTCGCGCCAGAAGACACGATGCAAGCGATGGAGGCGCTTCGATTCCGTCCCGACGTGCTCTTCGCAGAACCAAACTACATCCGTCGCAAAAGCACAACTCCTAATGACAACTTTTACGGCGAGTTGTGGGGTCTGAAGAACATCGGTCAGCAAGGTGGCACACCTGGCGCAGACATCAAGGCAGAACAGGCGTGGGACATCACTACGGGCAG
>JBGPNE010000464.1:0-3536 GCA_041487335.1 Pyrinomonadaceae bacterium | reverse complement strand
CTGGGGAATATCAAGACCTGCTTGCGACGGCCGTGCTGGCGAGCCAAGCGGAACCATTCGACCCGATGGAAAGAGCAATCCGCCGGCTCGGCCAACGGACACTCGCGAATTTTGAACCTCTGGGTGCAGGAATTCTCGTCCGGGAGTTCCCGCTAACGAGGACCTTGCTTGCGGTGACCCGGGTTTGGGATTTCCAGGGTGTTGATGCGCACACAGTTGCGACGAAGGGAGCGCCGGAAGCAATTGCCAAACTTTGTCATCTCACCGAAACCGAAACCGATGAAGTCATCTCAAGAGTCTCACGAATGGCGAGTCGTGGTTTGCGAGTCTTGGGAGTAGCAAGCGCGGCCGAGCCAAGGACTGGGCTACCCGATTCCCCCGCTGAATTTCATTTTACATTTCTTGGGCTTCTAGGTTTTGAAGACCCCGTGCGGCCGGCTGTTCCGGGCGCGATTCGCGAATGTGTGGCTGCTGGGATCCGCGTTGTCATGATCACGGGGGACTACCCGGTCACCGCGCGAAGCATCGCGCGGCAGATCGGGCTACCCAACCCTGACGAATGTGTCACCGGTATCGAGCTTGAAGCCATGGATGAAAGCGAATTGCGCCAGCGTGTGCGAACCGCAAACATTTTCGCGCGCGTCATTCCCGAGCAGAAGCTTCGACTCGTGCAGGCTCTCCAGTCCAATGGTGAGGTCGTGGCAATGACGGGCGATGGAGTGAATGATGCGCCTGCTCTGCGAGCGGCCAACATTGGTGTAGCCATGGGTGGAAGAGGCACGGATGTCGCGCGTGAATCAGCGGCATTAGTTCTTCTCGACGACGATTTCTCTTCCATTGTAATCGCCGTGCGCCTGGGTCGGCGCATTTTTGATAATCTCCGCAAAGCAATGTCTTACGTGCTGGCGATTCACGTTCCCATAGCGGGGATGTCGTTGATCCCCGTGCTGTTCGGCTGGCCGCTCGTCTTATTGCCGCTGAACATCGTCTTTCTTGAATTGATCATTGATCCTGCATGCTCGATAGCGTTTGAGGCAGAAGCGGAGGAGATGGATATCATGCGGCGTCCGCCGCGCGATCCCGGGAAGTCTATCTTCAGTTCACGCAATATTTTCTTGAGCCTGATGCAAGGTGTCGGTGCGCTGTTGAGCGTCCTTGTAGTATTTGTCATTGCGCTTTATCGAGGGCAGGGAGACACGGACGCCCGTGCGCTTGCGTTTACTACACTGATTATTGCGAACCTTGGGCTGATTTGGACGAATCGTTCTCGGACACGTACGGTCGTAGAGACTTTGCGATCACCAAACGCCGCGCTTTGGTGGGTCACAAGCAGTGCACTCATTTTCTTGGCGTTAGTGCTTTATATCCCGTTCCTGCGAGATCTGTTCCAATTTTCAACGCTCCACGCTATTGATATTGCAATCTGCTTCAGCGCCGCTGCCCTCAGCGTGTTCTTGGTCGACGCCTGGAAAATTGGCCATCGTTTTGGGTGACGCTGTATGGATACACCAATTTGCGAGCACTGACGAAACGCCTATCAGAAAAGTAATTGCAACTAGCGCTGAATAGGAGCGGTAAGTCACGTTGGGAGAATCTCAATGAGCAAACTGGAAGTAAGTGCCAGGATGACAATTCGCAAGGGGAAGCTGGAGGGATTCAAGCAGCAGGCCGCCGAAATCATCAGGCAGACGAAAGAGAAGGACACGCAGACGCTCCGCTATGACTGGTTTCTCAATAGTGATAAAACCGAATGCGAGGTCCGCGAGGCCTATGAGAGCTCCGAGGGCCTGATTGAGCATCGGATGCACATTGGCGAAGCACTGAATAAGCTCTTCAAGGAATTCGCCGACGGTCATGCGGTCACGATATATGGAGAGCCCTCACCGCAGCTTGTCGCTATTGCGAACACCTACAAGGATGTGAACATCAAATGGTACTTATTCCTCCAGGGACTTGAGGGCTAGGTCAGTTCAACGAATGGGAGTGCGTGCACATGCTGGAAAATGGAGGTTAGAATGACGAATTCAAAAAGTATCGCAGGACTGATCGGCCCCACTGTTGTCGCAATTGCTCTGTCCGAATGGATCAATCTCCGTATTCTCTGGGCGAACACTTCTCCGTCCGTCATCTACCTCAACGGCAGCTTGCTCTTTGTTGCTGGCCTTGCGATCGTCCGTGCTCACAATCGGTGGACGGGCAACTGGCCTGTGCTTGTTACCCTCATCGGCTGGTTTCTTATGCTCGGTGGTCTGGTCCGGATGTTCGCCCCGGTGTTTGCCCAACGGGAAGCTGAAAATGCCACCGGCGTGTACGCTTTGTTAATCGTTCTTCTCGCGGTCGGGGTCTTTCTGACCTTCAAAGCCTATAACCGAGAAATGTGATAGTGACTTGGGCGAGGGAACTTAGACAAGCTGATCCTGCAGGTGGCGGCTTGGGGAAACTTCTCACTCGAAGGCCGCGCACTCGTGTGAAATCGATTCTGATGTTACAGCAGGCTGATTTTTACGGGCGGGAGATATGAGCAAGCGAAGGGATGGCCTAGCAGCATTCTTCGTGTTGGTCTTCGGCTACACCTGGGGTATTGCTGCACTCTACGCGCTCTTTCCCGGAGCAGTCGGCACGGTGTCTTCGTCCCTCACGAACGCTTCGCGGAGTATGTTCAGCAATCCTCTCCTACTTAGCGCGGTCTCATCACCTACTCTCGCGGCACTGATTGTTGCCTCCTCCCTAGGCCGCGCGAGCATCGCCGGTCTCATCAAGAGACTGCTCATCTGGCGCATTGCCTGGTACTGGTATGTTGCCGCCACGGCCGGAATTGCCGCGTTGGCCATTGTTGCGCGTATTGCTTCGACCTTCGCGTTCGGGTTGGCGTTGCCGCAATTTTCCATCGCTCAGCTGCCAACACTCGCGACCGCTTCCGTTCTCGATCCCGGCCCGTTTGTCGAAGAACTCGGCTGGCGCGGCTTCGCGCTTCCGAGACTGCTGGACCGCTACAATGGATTGACGGCGGCGCTGGTCCTGGGCACTGCCTGGGGCGTGTGGCATTTGCCGGCGTTCTTCATTTCGGGAATGCCGCAGAGTCAGCAGCCGATCTGGACCTTCATGATTATTGCAATCTCCACTACAGTCCTCATGACGTGGGTCTTGAACAAGGCGCGGGGCAGTGTGCTGCCTGCGATCCTCATACATTGGTCGATCAACCAATTCGCCGAGTGGCATTTTCCGGGTGCGATGATGACCGCGCTCACCTTTGCCTCTGCGGCGCTCATTCTTGTTGCGATTGAGGGAATCGACCTGGGTGCGATGCCCGAAAGTACGGCCGATGCGCTACCGCGCCCTCGGAGAGCATGATGAAGAGGTTGCTTGAACGGCCTGCGTTCTTGTTGTGTTTAGGATGCGCCCTGATTTTTGCCGCAAATTTCCGTTGGGGCGTGGGAGTGCTCGCCTGGATCGCCCCGGTGCCGCTCCTCCGGTATCTGCGGCTTACTTGCGGTTGGCGCTCTCGACTGGCATTCGGGGCAGCGCTCTGTGCCGCG
>JBGPNE010000463.1:0-3536 GCA_041487335.1 Pyrinomonadaceae bacterium | reverse complement strand
TCACGAAACCGCCGGCCGGTCACAAGCGCGACCCGCACGCCGCATTCGCGCGCCTTTTCAATGGCGCTGCGATTGCGCTGGCTTATTTGACCGCGCGAGTTCTGTAGTGTGCCGTCGAGATCGAGAGCAAGAAGACGTATGGACATGGCTTGACCGAGTGACAAGTGACAAGAAACAAGTGCCAGGTGACAAGATAATGCGTTTGACTCTAGTTTGTCACTCGTCCCTGCCCCTCTCGATGATTGCCTTAAGTGCTTAATACCCGCGCGAGCTCAATGGCCGTTTTCAGGGAAGGTAATCTAAGTATCGGTGCGGATGCGCGGTCTAACTTTGTTCTTTGCCGCTCACAGCGTTTCCCTCAAGATGTTGGTAGCGGCTAACCTGATCCATGCTATACGAGCCTTTATGCTTGCATTCAGGGCAAGTGAGAATGTATCTGCCAGAGAACTTGAACGTTCGCTTACTAGGGTCGCGAAACACCTTCAGCATTGTCCTACAACCATGACAGGTGACGACGAGGTACCACTCTCCGGGTTCAAACATAGGAAACATCGGGTTGCCTTCCACGTTCCAGAGATCGGTCTTTTGGAGAGCTGTAGCGGATAGCTTACACCAGGAGCTTCCGTGCTAAAGCTTTGCCTCGCCAATTCAAATCGGGACGCTATCCGCGGGGCTGGCCCGCTCGCGGCCCGGAGTCTTGGAAAGAGTTGCCCATAGACCTTTTCGGCGGGATGCTACCGAGGAATGAGAGGAACGGTCTTTCGTCTATTTCGCGGAGTTCGCCTAATTCGCGAACTTCGTCTAGGAACGTAATTAATGGTGAAATTGTCCCGTATGCGTCACGCACTCGGGCGGGTTAGCGTAAAATCAAGGGCGTTTGCTCACCCCCGCAAGATCATTACTCCATCTGACATTAATAGATGGTAATGGTGCGGCGCCCTTTAGCAATGGTATTCGTCCAATCTCCAAGAAAGGCCCTGTTCAATGAACCTTACACATCTAGAATGCGCTGCCTGCGGTCTGGAACATGAGGCACGACGCTTGCTGAATCTCTGCCGCGAGTGTGAAAAGCCCCTGTTGGTTCGGTACGATCTGGAACGGGCGAAGCGCACTTTGACAAAAGAATCTCTGGGCGGCCGTCGGGCGGACCTTTGGCGCTATCGCGAGGTTTTGCCGGTTGAAAGGGACGCAAACATTGTCTCACTCGGCGAAGGGTGGACACCGTTGCTTCATGCGACGCGTCTGGGCGAACGGTTAGAACTGAGCAAGCTTTATATCAAAGACGAATCGCAGAACCCGACGCAGAGTTTCAAGGCGCGCGGCATGGCGGCGGCTGTATCGATGGCGAAAGAGCTCGGCGCTAAGAAGCTTGCGGCGCCATCAGCCGGAAACGCGGCCGGGGCTCTGGCGGCATACGCGGCCCGCGCCGGACTCGAATGTTTCATCTTCATGCCGAGAGATACGCCACGTGCGAATGTAGTCGAGTGTGAGCAAACGGGCGCGCACGTGACTTTGATGGCGGGGTTGATAACAGATTGCGGGGCGGAAGTCGCACGGCGAAAAGACGCAGAGGGTTGGTTTGATGTTTCGACGCTGAAAGAACCCTATCGCATTGAAGGAAAAAAGACCCTGGGCTACGAACTCGCGGAGCAGTTTGATTGGAGTTTGCCGGACGTGATCATTTATCCCACTGGTGGTGGCACAGGACTCATTGGAATGTGGAAAGCATTTGAGGAGCTGGAACGTATGGGGTGGATCGGGCCAAAGCGGCCGCGGATGGTGACGGTGCAAGCTGCGGGCTGTGCGCCAATTGTGCGGGCGTTTGCAGAGGGGAAGCGGTTTGCGGACGAATTCCCCAACGCGGCCACGGTCGCTTCAGGCTTGCGGGTGCCGCGCGCAATTGGAGATTTTTTGATCCTCGACGTGCTACGAGAATCGGGGGGCACAGCGGTCGCTGTGACGGACGATGAGTTGATTGCAGCAACTCGCGAGATTGGCGCGGCTGAGGGTGTGTTTTGTGCACCGGAAGGCGCTGCCTGTCTGCCCGCGCTTAGAAAGTTGATCGAGGCGGGGCAGGTGAGTTCAGATGAGCGCGTGGTCTTATTCAATACGGGCGCGGGTGTGAAGTACTTGGAGACGTTTTCGTAAGCTCGCTGAGTTTCTCCTCAAGCTTTCCGGGAACACCGAGAGTAGGCAGATGAAAAACCAACTTTATAGATTTATTTGCGTGTTGCTTGTATTGGTCGTTCTGGCTGGTACTGGTGTTTCTCAAACTAAGAATACATTAAGCGAAACTGATCGCGCTCGCTTCGATGCCCTGCGCCGTAGCGGACTCGCTGCGCTCTACGATCTGGACTATGAGAAGGCGCGCAAAGACTTCAGTGAGATTGCCCGGCTTTTCCCAGATCATCCCGCTGGTCCGCAATTGTTGGCGGCAAGGGTCTGGATCAAGACGCTTTACGAGACGCGCCGGCTTCAATCTTCACTCTACAGTTCAGAATCGTTTTACACGCAGGGCGATGACAAAGTTGATGCGAAAGTCGTCGCGGAGTTTCGAAACCTTACTCGCGAAGCCAAGAGACTCGCCGAGGCACGACTCAAACAGAATCCGAAAGACATCGAAGCGCTGGACGCTCTCGCGGCCACTGCTGGCCTCAAGGCATCGTTTGAAGAAGCGGTCGAGCGCCGGCACTTTGCAGCTCTCAGAGATGGCGATAACGCAGTGGATCACCACCGCGAAGTTCTGAAACTCGAGCCGAATTTCGTTGATGCAGAGCTAACGGTGGGCCTTTACGAATACGTGGTCGGCTCGCTTCCTTTGCCGATCAAGATCATTGCCGGGATCACTGGATTCCATGGCTCAAAGAAGCGCGGGCTTTCTCTGATCGAGCATGTCGCAAAAGAGGGCAAATGGTCGCGTGACGACGCCAAGACGCTGTTGATTGTTCTCTACACTCGTGAGGAACGCTTCGCAGATGCCTTGGCGCTGGCGCGTGACCTGAGTGCAAAGTATCCCCGCAACTACCTTTTCCGCCTGGAGGCAGCGGATGCTCTTGTGGCTCAGGCCGCAGTGGAACGAAAGGCCAGGAACTCTGCAGCGGCGGCGAGAGCCGAGCGCGAAGCCTTCGCCACCTTTGATGATCTGCTGCGCGACCGGTCTGTTCGCGAGACGGTTTCTCGAGCGCTCGATCTGGTCCACTTCAAATACGGGGAAGTCTTACTTATGGCGGGACAGGCAGACCGAGCAGCGAAAGAATTTCTTGCGGCGACAACAATTGAGCGAGCCGAAGCAAGCTTGGTCACGATGGCCCACCTCTACGCGGCACGCGCTTTCGACCTCGCCGGCAAGCGCGATGACGCTTTGTCGCAATATCGAGAGGTACTCACGCGGCCTGATATTTACGCCGCCCACGATGAGGCGAAGAAGGGACTGCGTCAGCCGTACAAGCTGGAAAGCGTGAGAAATACCGGGACGTAAGAGCAGGAGGCAGGAGGCAGGAGGCAGGAGGCAGGAGGCAGTAGGCGGGAGGCAGGAG
>JBGPNE010000462.1:0-3545 GCA_041487335.1 Pyrinomonadaceae bacterium | reverse complement strand
AGTTCTACAGGGACAAACTGGGCTTCGAAGTTCGAACCGACGCAACGATGGACGGAGGGTTCAGGTGGCTGACCGTCGGTCCTAAGGACCAGCCGGGGTTCGAAATCATCCTGATGGAACCCAGCCCCGGTTTCATGTTCGACGAGGCCACAGCCAATCAGATAAGAGACCTGGTGCAAGGAGGGAAGCTCGGGGCCGGTGTCTTCGATACCCCCAATTGCCAGGCGGAATATGAAGAGCTGACAGCCAAAGGCGTTGAATTCCTTTCTCCGCCCGAGGAACAACCCTGGGGGATCGGCGCCGTGTTCAAGGACAATTCCGGCAACTGGTTCAGCCTGAGCCAACACCCTGAAGATGAAGGGAAATGAAAGGACCGATTTATGAGGAAAGAGAAGTTGATCCGCATCGCGATCGCCCTGCTTCTCGCGGCGAGTAGCAACTCTGCGGTCTCGGCGATCGGGCGAGATGCAGGAACATCCGTACAGATGCAGACGGCGATGCCAGGGCCTGCACACAAGCAACTGGCCAAACGGGCGGGGGAATATACAACCGTAACAAAATTCACCGCGCAACCCGGCGCCACGCCGGTCGACTCAAACGGCACGGCCAAAATCAGCGTGATCCTTGACGGGCGTTTCCTGCTTGAAGAAGATGCCGGGATCTTCATGGGTCAGGAGACAAAAGGCACGCGGCTTTGGGGCTACGACAACGCAACGAAGGAGTACGTGTCAATATGGGCGTACACCGGCTCGACCGGAATAATGAACCTGACCGGGACCAGCAAGGACGACGGCAAGACAGTCAACTTTGCCGCGAGTTTCAACGATGACAGTGGAGCAAAGCAGATATTCGAGGTGGCTGCTCGGCAACTCGATGACAATCACTTTGTTGTGGGGCTCTACGCGAAAAACCCGGATGGTTCGCGAGGACCTGCTTTCGAGACCACGTACACGCGTAAGAAGTGAGCAGCCCTTATTGGACCGGGCTGCTGCTCTATGGTAAAAGAGCCGTCGCGATACTCTATTTATTCCGGTGAAGAACCATGATTGGAAAGAGAGGTTCGTTATATGGCGCCCGAAGCGGCTAAGAAAAGGAATAAATCCATCTACGGCGTTCACCCGAGCGTCGCGATGGTTGAGAAAGCGATCCAGGATCTGCCAGCCAAAACTGGAAGAAGTCTGGATTCGTGGCTCAAGTTTATCAGGAAGTCCGGCCCAAAAACCGAGAAGGAGCGGCGTGAGTGGCTCAAGACGGAACACGGGTTGGGGACCAACTGCGCGGGGTGGCTCGCCGAGAGAGCGGAAGGCAAAGGCGGTGAATTCGGCGACCCCGAGGCTTATCTTCGTGCCGCCGAAGGGTACGTTGAAAAAATGTTCGCCGCCCCAAAGGGATCATTGCGTCCGCTCTACGATGCGCTAATCAGACTCGGCCTGGGGATGGGTAAGGATGTGAAAGCCTGCCCCTGCCAGACCATCGTCCCGCTTTATCGCAAGCATGTGTTCGCTCAGATCAAACCGACGACTCAAACACGGATCGACCTGGGATTCGCATTGAAGGATATGAAGGCGACGGGGCGGCTCATTGACACCGGTGGTTTTGCCAAGAAAGACCGCATCACTCATCGCATTGCCATCACTTCGCTTGCGGACATTGATGATGAAGTGAAGCGCTGGCTGCAACACGCTTACGAGCTGGACGCCTAGCGCCAAAGAAGAGGTTTTGCCTGCCGTTGACAAGGGCTGGGATTCGCGACTGCAAATCGAAGGTTGCAAATCTGCGGATTCCAGATTGCGGATTCCAGATCGCAGATCCCAGATTGCAGATCCCAGATTGCAGATCGCAGATTGTCAGATTGCAGATTCCAGCGCTGATCTGAAATCTGAACTGTGGAATTTGAGATCTGAAATTATCTGAAATCATCTGAAATCTGAAATTATCTGAAATCGGTAGTCTCTCCCCTCTGATTCCTCACCAATATAGTTTCTCTCTCCCGGAGAAAGTCCTCAGGCAACACTCGGGCTTCTGTCTGTCATCCCAACAGCGCCGAAAAACCATCTTTCCACTCTTAACACGAACCACGCCCAGGAGGGAGTATGAACAGACGCATCATCACCGCCATCACAGCGGCCGCCCTGTTGATCGCCATGGCAGCGCCGCTCTCGGAATCCGTCGCACTAGCCGCACAGAAAAAGCGAGCGTGCAGTTGCAAACCAACATTGCGCCGCAAGACTCGAAGCAAGGCGCGCGCGCAAACAGCCAACACCGTAGCCGCTCAAAACGGTGGAGCCAACGCCGCTGTCATTGGACCCGTCTTCGCGACCTACACATTGCCTCAGAATCAGTACTTCCGGCTCAGAATGAACCAGACGCTCAACTCCCGGATATCGCGTGCTGGCGATCGCTTCCAAGCCACCGTCGTGACTCCGGTCTATGCGAGCGGAGTAGAAGTCGTACCCGCAGGTTCGATAGTCGAAGGCCGCGTGATTTCAGTCTCTCCGGCTCGCACTCGGGGCCGCGAGGGCCAACTCGCAGTGCAATTCGACTCGGTCGTCGTACCTGACGGAACCAGGCATCAACTGGATGGTGCGCTGACCGAGCTTCAAGACGCTCGCGCGGGTAAGGTCGACGCTGAAAATGAAGTGAGCGGTAACTCGTCCGACAAACGTAACGTTGCGTATGTCGGCGGCGGAACCGTCGGAGGCGCGGTGCTCGGCGGCGCGATCGGCGGGGGGAAAGGCGCCGGCATCGGAGCAATCATCGGCGCCGGAGCCGGAGTAGCGGGAGTTATGCTCACAAAAGGAAACGAAGCTGAGCTCAGGAGCGGTACCGAAATAGGGATGGTCACAATTCGACCTATTACGTTTTCAGTCAGGGCAGATCCTCGATGACCGACTAAGAGAAGGGCTGATCCTCGATGATTGATTAAGAGAAACGATCCAGTCACTTTGACGTGAGCCAAAAAATGATGCCGCGTTCTGTCATCCGAACAGAGCGCGGCTTTCTTCTTTCAAGGATGCGCCTGTTCGCATCGCATTGCTGCACCGATTCTGTGGCAAGAGTACCTGACTTAGTGACATTGATGTGTCCCCGTGCTCCGCATTACTTCGGCCCTCACCTGAAGCAGCAGTCCCTAAAACGGGAACGCATTCTTCGCTCAGATAAATCCTCGCTAACCGGCTCACTCTCAGTTGGGTTGGCATGATCCTTGCCTCAGATGATGCCGGCCCAGGTCGATTTCCGTTTGCCCCCAGAACGGTTTTCTCGCAGAAGAAACGGCACTCAGGAATACATATGCACAAACGAAGACTGCACATTCTCTCACTGGTGGGATGCCTCTTGGTGATTGCTTGTAGCCAGGCAGCACAGGCTACAACCGCCGTAGTACCGAGAGACGACGAGATGGTTGTCGAATCCCGCGCTATTGTCATGGGCCGAGTAATCGGACTCTCGACCGCCGTCGACGCCAATACCGAACTTGTTTATACATACATTCGTCTCGAAGTGAACAGCGTTTTGAAAGGCAAGATCACCGAGCGCGAGATAGT
>JBGPNE010000461.1:0-3552 GCA_041487335.1 Pyrinomonadaceae bacterium | reverse complement strand
CCTTCGGCGGTGATGCGGTGTTCAAAACCGTGCTTGCCAGCCCACTGCGTCATGCGGCTGGTCAGATTTACTTCGCGGCCGCCAACCTTCCAACCCTTGTAAGTAAGTTCGACAATGACGCGCACGGGGCCGGCACTGATGATCCGCCATTTGCGTTCGGTAACGTCGGCAACCTTCACCACTTTGCCGTCGACCAGCGCCGCGACTGCGCCGATGCCGATAGCGTCGCCAATGCGATAGATGTCGCGCCCCAGCGGCGACTCCAAATTGTAGACATACTCCGGCGCGCCAAACATTTCCAGATAGAGACCGGGCCGGCGCTTGCCGTAAAAATCGATCGCATTGCGTTTGTCGAAATAGATCCGCCACGCATTTGCTTCGGACTCCCAGGCAAGTCCGTCGAACTTCATCGTGAACTTCGCGGCAGTACGCTTTGGGTAATCACTGCGCAATCGCTGCATCGTGGCCGTGTCTCCGTAAACAATGGTCACGATGCGCGTCTGTTTTGGTTTCAGCTCAATTTGAAAAGAAAGTTCGTCGTACTTATTGTCACCATCCAGATCGTCAGCCTGCGAAGCCAATTCGGTTGTTTGAATCGTGCGCGAGTCTTCTTCGAGCGTAGACGCGTCACTAGTGGTCACAATTACATCCCCGGCTTTGAAGTCGGGCGCAACACGCTTCAAGTCCGCGACGCTGATGACGATGTTTTCGTGTAAGCGTAACTGATCTGTAGGATTCGTGACCGACAGTTGCAGTACCTTGATGCGCGGCGCTGCCAAACCGGACGGTCCAATCATCAGGAGAAACAAACAGATCAGTCTTGTGAAATATCTTGCGTTCAAGAAGTTTTTCCGCTGTCGGGCCCACATGAAATGTCGCTCCTCAAGTGTCAACTAACTGCTATTACGTTCAATCCTTTCGCCTACCACATAACTCGCGGCGACTTTTACCACGAGTTGTTAGTGCAGTAACTCACTTCAGCGTAAATCTCGCACTCAGTCCGCCGATCATCACGTCAAAATCCCCTGGCTCGGCGACTGAATGGTTATCGTTGCCAACGAACGATAGATCCTGTCGGCGCAAATTGAAATTTAAGGTGCGGCTCTGACCGGGTTGTAGCGAGATTTTTGCGAAACGCTTTAGACGCTTGCCCGCTGGCGCTATCGAAGCAACCAGATCAGTGACGTAGAGTTGAGCGACTTCCTTGCCGGCGCGGCGACCGGTGTTGCTCAAGGTAACGCTGACCGAAAGTTCCTCGTTGCCGGAGATCGTCTTCTTATTCAGCCGCAGATTGCTGTAGCCAAAACTCGTGTAGCTAAGACCATGGCCAAATTCAAACTGAGGCTTGATCGCAGAATGCTCGCCTTCAGACTCGAAAGCTCGATGATCATAGGTGATCAGTCCATTGACCACGCGCGGATAGGTGAAAGGAAGTTTGCCGCTCGGATTGATGTCGCCAAACAACACGTCGGCAACTGCTTGTCCTCCTTCGTTGCTTGGGTTGTAAGCCATCAGAATCGCGCCCGCTCGATCTACGATGCGATTGATGATCCGCGGTCGACCTTCAACCAAAACGATCACGACAGGCTTGCCGGTAGCTTCGATCGCTTCGGCCAGCTTTAGTTGCGGCTCGCCCAAAGTTAAGTCGGAGATGCTGCCGGGTGTTTCGCAGTAAGAGCCTTCGCCGAGACACAAAACGACCACATCAACATTCCTGGCAGCTTCGACGGCTGCCGGGATGTCGACCTCTTCTTCGATGTTCGTGGGCGTACTGTTGGACGGTGAACCTGCCCGCCGCGTGATTTGCGTGCCGGATACGTAAGTAACGTTCGCCGCGCCCAATTTGGCTTCGATTGCCTGCCGGATTGTGGGCCGGTTTTTGGGATAAAGCGAGGGTTCCGAACCCTGCCAAACGTAAGTCCAGCCATTATTCAACGAGATCATCGAATCGGCGGTTGGACCAGTGACGAGCACCTTCCGATTTTTGGACAGAGGCAGCAGGTCATTTGTGTTCTTCAAAAGCGTCATTGATTCTCGCGCTGCTTGCAAGCTGGCCTGTCGCGATTCCGCCAGTCCTATCTTAGATTTCAAAGCAGCATTAGGCATTGGGTTATCGAAGAGACCAAGCTCGAACTTCACTCGTAGAATGCGCCGCACTGCTTCGTCGATCCGCGACTGCGGCACCGCTCCCTCTTTGACCAGCGCAACCAGAAGATCGGCAAAGCTAAAGTCGCTCGGAACCATGCTCATGTCGACACCAGCCATCACGGCCATTCGCGTAGCTTCTTTTTCCGTGGCCGCAACGCGCCAGACGCCCACCAGCCTTTTGATATCCGCCCAGTCAGAGACAACAAAGCCTTTAAAGCCGAGCTCACCGCGGAGAATGTCGGTCAGTATATGATGATTAGCATGAGCGGGAATGCCGTTGATGTCGCCAGAGTTAACCATCACTGTATGCGCGCCGGCCTCGACAGCCGTGGCAAACGTCGGCAGGAAATACTCACGCAGATAGTTTTCCGGAATCCAGGCGGACGTCCGGTCTCTTCCGTTGAGGGGAAAACTGTACCCCATGTAGTGCTTCAACGAGACTGCAACATGATCTTGTGAAGCAACGTCAGCTCCCTCCATTCCGCGCACGAAGGCCACACCCATGACTGTGGCGAGATAAGGATCTTCACCGAATGTTTCCCAGAAACGCGACCAGAGCGGTTGGCGTCCGATGTCGAGCACCGGCGAAAAGCTCCAGGGGATACCGACGGCACGCGTCTCCATAGCGCTGATTTCCGAAGCGCGCTTCATCAACTCCGGGTTCCACGTGGCGGCCATCCCTATCTCTTGCGGAAAGAGCGTTGCGCCCTGGACGTAGTTTGCCCCGTGGATCGAATCAATCCCGTAGATAACGGGAATACCAAGACGGGTCTTCTTAGCGGCATTCTGAATCTGGGTGATGATGTCCTGCCATTTGTCAGGTGTCAGGGCTTGGTTGTAAACGTTAAGTATCGAGCCCACCCCATATTGCCCGATCGCTTTTTGCAACTTTGCTGGGTCGACCTCGATGTTCTGATCGTGACCACTTACGATCATAGCAAGCGTAAGTTGAGTCATCTGACCCACTTTCTCTTCCACCGTCATCTGTTTCAGAAGGGGCTCGATCTTTTGGGAGTAATCACGCCCCGGACCGCGCGAACCAATAGCTCTCTGAAAAAACTCATCGCTATCGGTCGTGTCCGCGGTCACGAGAGGTATCGACGAGGGCAAGGAGGAGTTGCCAGTCGACGGCTCTTGACTGGCGGTGCTTACCTTCTGAGGCGGCAGACTAACACACATTGAAAGGCTAATGACGGTCAGGATGGGCGCTGCTTTTCTCATCTATTCTAATTCTCGAGAAGATCTCGATACCGTGCCCGTTTCAGTCTTCAATGGTCAGTCGCAGGATGAATCGCGCCCTGGTCGTGGGCGCGGCAGTGGAAAGCAAGAGCTTCTGGCCACGCGCCTGACGCTCGCCCTTGTCCACCGCACCGGGAGGGCCCGGGGCAGTAAGGTTATTGGTTT
>JBGPNE010000460.1:0-3554 GCA_041487335.1 Pyrinomonadaceae bacterium | reverse complement strand
CGGCGGCATCACGACTGTTGGACTCGGCCACCCGCTCAGGTCGCGCCTACGACTCTCTCCCTAACAACAAAGCCGGGCTTCGCGCCTTCGCGGTTGCCTTAAAGATCGGTGCGCGTAACTACACGGTCGTGGTTTCACGCTCACTTGCCGATCAAAAGGAAGCGCTGCGTCAGGCACGCCGCGCCTTCTACGTTGCGGTCCCAATCGCGTTGCTAATCGCCAGTCTCGGCGGGTATTTTCTCGCCGACAAAAACCTCAGGCCGGTCACCACCATGGGAGATCAGGCCGCGCTAATTGGGGCTTCAAATTTGAACGAACGGCTGCCGGTGCCCCATCCGAATAATGAGCTGGGCCGGCTCGCACAGATCTTTAATGATCTTCTCGCGCGACTCGATCGCTCATTCGAGCAGCAGCGACGCTTCATGGCCGACGCTTCGCACGAGTTGCGTACCCCCGTCGCTATTGTATGCGGCGAATCAGAGGTGGCGCTCTCGCAGCAAAGCCGCACGCCGGAAGATTACCGTGAGTCGCTCGCCATCGTGCATGATGAGGGTCGACGGTTGACGCGCATTGTCGAAGACCTGTTCACCCTGGCGCGTGCCGATGCCGGTCAATATCCGCTCCTCGTCACAAACTTCTATCTGGATGAGACCATTGGTGAGTGTGTCCGCTCAGTTCGCTCTCTGGCCCTCGAAAACGGTCTGAATCTTTGCTATCAACCACCCGCCAACGAGATTCCTTTTCGCGGCGACGAAGCGCTGATTTCGCGAATGGTCCTGAACCTGCTCGATAATGCTATTAAGTACACACCGCAGGACGGCAACGTTCGAATTGAGCTGCAGCGGAACGGCACAGAGTGCCGGGTCAAGATAGCCGACAGCGGAAGCGGAATTCCTGCCGCGGCGCAGCCACATATTTTCGAACGTTTCTTCCGCGTGGACAAAGCCCGGTCACGCGCTGGAGACACGAGCGGCAGCGGCGCCGGGTTGGGACTATCGATTGCCCAATGGATTGCCGAAATGCATGGTGGCCAGGTGATCCTCGACCATTCGGATCTGAGCGGCACGACCTTTATTGTCTCGTTAATGTTCCCGTAATGTTCATTCCGATAGAGTGCTCGATGTCGAGGTAAGAGCACACCCCCAGGAAATTGCTAACTGTACAAGAATGCTGGGTCATCATTTTCAACATGGCCCGGGAAAGGGAACGGAATGAAACGCTACACAACATTGGTCACAATCGCCATCGCAGTCTTTGTGGCCGGTGCGTCTCTAACGATAGCGGCGCAACAGAGCAAAGAGTCGGCTGAACAAGCGAAACTGGCAAAGCAGGCCAAGATCACAATGGAGCAAGCAAAGGAGACGGCGCTCAAGCGCGCGCCGGGCAAGGTCGAGAGCAGCGAGTTAGAACGCGAACATGGGAAGCTCGTTTATTCTTTCGACATACGAAACGCCAGAGGCACGATTACAGAGGTGCAGGTCAGCGCCATCACAGGGAAGGTCGTGCGTGTCGAGCACGAAAGTCGACAGCAAGAAGCAGCTGAAAAGAAGAAAGAGAAGCATTAAAAGAAAAACAGGTTGCATCTCTTAAAACCAGTAGAAATGGGCTGGACGAGGCGAATCCTGCGGGACTCATTAGCCGCCTCGTCCTTTTCTCCCTAAAATAGTCAACAGCAGAAGACCTAGAGAACTTGGCCCTCGGATGCTAAACTGCAAAATCCCCCATTTTGGTAACATTTCGGATGTTGGACGGCGAGACCTATGATGAAACGTTTGCATTGTTTGTGTCGCGTGGCCCAACACCAATCAATCAAACGTTTATTGAAAATCTCGTTTTCGGCGGGCCTTGCTCTGGCCGCGGTATATGGCACGCGCGGCCAACAGCCGCCTTCCCAGAGACCTAAAGCGCAGCAACCGGCGCCTTCTCCTCAGCCTGCACGGACTCTGCGGCCGAATTCTCCGCAAGCAACGCCGTCTCCGCCTCCGAGCGTGTCTGCTCCGTCGGCATCTCCAGCTAAAACTCCTTCCCCCGTTGCGTCTCCCACTCCTTCCGCACTTGCACCGTCTTCGCAACCGAGTGCTTCGCCGCAAGCCGGCGCATCTCCCCGACCGAGTTTGCCTGGTCCATCACCATTGCCATCCAACACGCCCGCTACCGCTGCATCTCCTGCTCCGCCGGTCTCGTTAGCGACTCCACCAACGGAAGAGAATCTGAGCCCGTTGACACTCGACGAAGCCTTGCGGCTGGCCAACGTGCAGGCATCCAGCTTTCAGCAGGCGGGACTGAATGAGCAGATTGCAGCGGAGGAGGTCAGGCAAGCGCAAGCGGCATTCCTGCCGCGCGTCACGGCTCCCGTGGATTACATCTATACGTCACCGCTGCTCGGCGCTCCGCCCGGTACTCCGCGAACCCAGAGTTTCATCGCCCCCAATGCCATTAACGAATACCAGGCATTGCTGAATGTCGCCGGTGATCTGGATATTGCCGGACGATTGCGTGCGACACTGGAAAGGAATCGCGCGCTGCTGGCTGCCGCACACGCCGGGACCGAAGTCGCGCGCCGAGCGCTGGCCCAAACAGTGATTGAGACTTACTACGGATTGGCATTGACCATCGGCCAACGGCGGGCAGCCGAGCAAAACCTGGCAGCGGCGGAAGAGTTTGAGAGAATTACTTCTTTACTTTTGAGTGGCGGTGAGGTGGCGCCAGTTGATCTCACACGCGCGCAACTTCAGACTACGGGCCGCCGAGATGAACTGGAACGCGCGCGCGCTAATGAAGTCGTCGGGGCGGGCGCTCTACGCGTGCTCGTGGGTTATGATTTTCTAAAGCCGATCAGTACTACTGATCTCACCAAAGCGATACCGGTGGACGACGAGGTCAACCGACTCACCGCCGATACCATTTCACGCAGGCCAGAGTTTGCGCAGTTTGAAGCTGAACGGCGGGCTGCCGAACAGGACATACGGCTGGCGAAAGCTGAACGGCGGCCACAGCTCTCTTATTCCATGAGCGGCGGCTTTGATACTGACTCGTTGAAACCGCCTGTACTTAAGGAACACACGGGTGTTTCCGCTGCCTTCAATCTCTCGATACCAATATTTGACTGGGGAGCCAGCAAGAGTCGTGAGCGACAAGCGCGTTTACGTGCCGAACTTGCTGAATCAGTACGAGCACAAGCCTTGCGCGGTTTCGCTCAACAACTCTACTCGGCACGCGCTCAAGTCACGTCGGCGTCGGCGCGCATCAGGCTGGCGGCCAGCGGTCTGGCACAGGCTGAAAGTAATCTAAACGCTTCCATCGCCAGGTATCGAACAGGCGAAGCCCAGATACTCGAGGTCACCGATGCCGAGACAACGCTCGCGGCGCAAAGGCAGGCGCTCTATCAAGCGCTCTTTGATTATCAGACCGCGCTCGCGCGTCTCAGACAAGCAGCAGGACAATGAATCAACCACTGAATTCTGACGACAAACAGAAAGAGAACGAGTCCGTGGACCAAAAGCTTGGCGCTGAAGAAACGCAACGGCTACTCGCGCTCCGACGCGAAAGACTGG
>JBGPNE010000459.1:0-3562 GCA_041487335.1 Pyrinomonadaceae bacterium | reverse complement strand
GCCGGAACCGAGTTGGCGGTCCGACCAGCGTTGGATAGAGCCGAAGAAAAACGTGCGGTCTTTCCCACTGATGAAGGTGGGGCCGCCTTCGCCGAAGCGCGGCAGGTAAAGCGGCCCGCCGATGGTTAAGCCCTCCTGGTTCTCAATGCGGGAGGGTGCGTGGGTCTTGGAATGATTAGTAGAGTTGGGATTACAAAAACCGGCGTTCTTATCGAGATTGCTACAGGCGTTCAGCGCATTGTCGTTATGGAACCAGAAACCAGAGCCGTGAAACTGGTTCGACCCACGTTTGGTGATAGCATTGAAAATCGAACTCGAATTACGCCCGAACTCGGCTGTGAACTGATTGGTCACAAGCCGCACTTCCTGAATCAGGTCGGGATTGTTGAGCGGGATGGCCGCACCAGCAACGCCGAAGTCATTATTGTCCTGACCGTCGATCATGAAATTATTCGACCGGACGCGACCACCGTTGGCCGAGTAGTTTATGCCGGCGGCGAAGCCTACCTGGTTCGGTCCGAGTTGGCTAACGCCGGGTGCGGAGAGGGCGAGATTGTAAACGTTGCGGTTCGTTGCCACCGGCAGGTCCGAAAGTCGCCTCTCATCGAATCGGGTCCCGACTTCAGCCGTACTCGTGTTAAGCAATGAGGCGTTTTCCACGACGTTGACAGTCTCTTGAACGCCTCTGAGCCTCATCGACACGTCTACGACTGCATTCTGATTCAATAGCAGCGTTATTCCTGACTGGATGTATTTCGCAAAGCCAGTGCCTTCCACGGTTACTTCATATTGGCCGACTGGCATGTTTGTGAATCGGTAACGACCATCACTATCGGTCTGGGATGTCCGAGACTCATTTGTGCCTACATTTCGCACCGTCACAGACGCATTGGGTAGGATTGCTTGCTTCTCATCTTTGACTTGGCCGAAGATAGATCCCGTCGTCTGAGCATTGATTGGACAGGACAGCAAGGCAAATTCCTGTGAGATCCGAGGGTGCGCGAGCACGGCCGCTTCTAAGTCCAATTCACCTTATGTTCAAATTCTTGGATTAATCCAAACTATTGAAAACGTTAACGATGGGCACAGCATCGGGTCTTTCTTCGAAAGGTGCAAGCTGGTCTTCGGGTGAATTATGGAATATCCGAGCACAAGACCGTCGCAACCATTCCTGAAGGACGCGTTCCTTTCGACGAAGTTCTGCGCGGCAGTTTTGATCATTACGCCTCACGTCGCGTGGGCCAGTAATGAAGCGATGCAGACGCTTGAGGATCAGGTTATCGATAATCTCGAGGCGTTTGTCAGCGGCGACTCGGAATCGAATCGTGTAGTCGTTAAGCCCCGCAACATTATTTAGGCGAGCGTTGCCGACTTTGTCTTAGATTTGCCATAACAGCCCCCGCGCGGGCTGCCCGCGCGGGGACCCGGTGGAGCGTTCAGAAAAAAGCTGCGACAAACGCGCAGCTCCCGCGGCATTCTGATTTAGCTCCGTAAGAAGTGGGTTTTCAGGAAGACGCCGCTTCGCTGGCTCCCGCCGTCGGCGCTTCGTCGTGATGTTCGGTGGTGTAAAGACGAAGGATATCCTGACCCTGACGCGATCTGGGATCGATCGTGCGCAGGTGCTTGCGTCCTTGCATCTCCCAGATTGCCGTTACTGCGCCATCCTTCTCAACCGCGTGGTATGTAATCTCCTCCACCGGAGAACTTACCGGCTGATCGTCGGGTGCTTGCTCAGGCGCGCTCTCCTTTGGCGCGGGTTCATTCTCAGACATTTAAACTCTACAGCTCCTCTCCACAACTATTACTTTTCCTGCTGATTTGGCCAGATTGTTGCATACCGCTTACCTGTGCGCAAGGCGGACAACTTGTACTTGTACTTGTCTTGCGCTATTGGCGCAGTGCGAGGGCAAGCCCGACAGCACGACCGGGTGAAACGACACCCCATCCTTGCCGCTCGACCTCGATACCGGGAACTCTTTCCGCAGTATCAATGAGAATTCGTTTCACCTGCTGAGGCGTCAGCTGGGGATTCGCCTCGAGCAAACAAGCAATGGTCGAGGCAACGATAGGTGAAGCGAAAGACGTTCCGTCGACGAACTTGTAGTGTTGATTGATCACGTTGCCTTCGTGCAACTTGATCGTTATCAACTGTCTTAACAGCGGCACCGGAAGATCGCGCGCTTCATCCAGGTCCTTATCAACGCCGCCGTGCGACTTGATAACGGCCGCCAATTCCTCATCGGGCGCGGCGTCGAGTTCCGAATAGAGGTGGGCCTCGTCAGCCGTCGGCGTGTGCGGAAGAATCGGCGCCGCAACCCAAATGCCGGGAGCAATGAGTTCTGGTTTCTGCAAACCATCAATGGTCGGCCCGTATGATGAGCGGTACATTCCGCGACGCGCGCGATCCAGCGAGTTTTGATCGTCGAGACCGCCCACCGAGATTGCCGATGGCGAACAGGCTGGCGGCAGCACAGGATGGCCAGGCGCCAGTCCCGCGTTTCCAACGGCACAGACGACGATCAGTCCTTCGTGTACCGCCCGCTCGATGGTCTGGCACAGGGAATTGTGCAGGTAAGACCGTTCGAAATCGCCGCCCGCGGAGATGTTAACGACGCGAACCCCATACTCCTTTCGGTGCTTCAGTATCCACCGCAGGCCGCGTTCGATGCTCACTTCCGGAATGTGACCGGTCCTGCCAATTTTCACCAGTACCAACTCAGACTCAGGCGCGATCCCCCGATAAAATCCATCTGACAGATAACCGTTTCCCGCCGCCACTACTGAAGTCATCATGCCGTGCCAACTGGCAACGTCCGTTGTTTCTAGTGAAGTTTGATCGCCATCAGAGGCAAAGATGCTCTGATAAGCGAGGATCCGGTTTCTTGGCTGCGTCAGGTCCGGATGCGCATAAAAGCCTGAGTCGAGAAACGCGATCGTCACGCCGCGCCCAGTGAAGCGCTCGTCCGCTTCCATGCGCAGCGGAGTGGGAAGAACATAGCTGGTCTGCTCAAAGATTGTTGCGTGTGTCTCGAGTTGGCTCTTTGCCCTGCTGAATAACGCGACACAGTGCGGGCAAATATGTGCCAGTTGCTCCATTGCTGGACCATTTGCCGCGACAATTGTTTTTAGATCCTCGTGAAGTTCTGGGAATGGTATAAGCCCGTCTTTGGCTGCGCGGCCACAGACATGGCAAAGTTTGTGGTGCGTCTCTTCGGGCTGTGGCACTGGTTCAGTTGAGAGAGTTGATTTCGACATGCATGGGGATACCGCTGCGCGTCTGGCGCTTCGCCTTCTTCGGTCTAATGATGAACGCCAATAGCAAGTTCGCGCAAGTGGGACAAAGGAAGACCAGGGGACGGGGAAGGAGGGACGGGCGCCGCGGACATAGAGAGACACAGAGCGGGCCAGCCCGCAACCTGAACCAAGTCGATCGGCTTTGCCGCCTGATGTGAGGTGGTGGCTGTGCCCCACCGGCTGGCTCGCTTTTTGATTTCGGGGCTATGCCCCCGGACGGCGTGGGGCGCAGCCCCGGAAAAAATAAGGAACACGCTCACGGTGGGGC
>JBGPNE010000458.1:0-3565 GCA_041487335.1 Pyrinomonadaceae bacterium | reverse complement strand
GCATCGCGACCCGCGAGGCCTTTCTGATCAGGCTCAAACTTCGGAATGTCTTTGTCCCAACCATCGGGCAGCTCTCGCTTTTGCATCTTAATCAGATGATCCGCCAGGTCAGGATAAGCTTTCCTGTATTCCCCCAACTTTGTGAACCACTCGTCGCGCAACGCTTGGCCACGAGATCCAATACCGCGCCGGAAGTTTTCCCGCACCTCATCCGGCACCAGAAACTTGGCGTCCTCTGGCCAGCCATAGTTTCGCTTCGTGAGTCTGATCTCTTCTTCGCCCAGCGGTTCACCGTGGGCCGCGTGCGTGTCCTGCTTATTCGGCGCGCCCCAGGCGATGTGGCTATCGACGATGATCAGCGTCGGACGTTCGTATTCTTTCTGAGCGACCTGGAATGCGCGCTTCAACATCTCCAGGTCATTGGCGTCGCCAACACGCGTGACGTTCCAGCCGTAGCCGATAAACCTGGTGGCGACGTCTTCAGTAAAAGCCCATGACGTGTTGCCTTCGATAGTTATCTTGTTGTTGTCGTAAATCCAGCAGAGATTCGAGAGTCTGAGATGACCGGCCAGCGACGCCGCTTCATGAGAAATACCTTCCATCATGCAGCCATCGCCGCACAGCGCATAAGAGCGGTAACCAAACATTTCGAAGCCGGGCCGATTGAAGTAAGCAGCCTGCCAGCGGGAAGCGATCGCCATGCCGACGCTGTTAGCCAGCCCCTGGCCCAGCGGGCCGGTCGTGGTCTCCACCCCAGACGTCCAACGATATTCGGGATGTCCAGGGCAGCGGCTGTCGAGCTGGCGGAAACTCTTGATGTCGTCGAGCGTAACGCTGGGCTGGCCTGTCTTCTCGTACTGGGCATTAACCGCTTTTACCCCCGTCAGGTGCAGCAAACTATAAAGCAACGTCGAAGCATGGCCCATCGAAAGAACAAACCGGTCGCGATTCGGCCAGATCGGATCATCCGGATCAAAGCGAAGAAAATCGTTCCAGAGAATATAGGCCACTGGGGCCATCGCCATCGGCGTTCCGGGATGGCCGGAGTTTGCCGCCTGCACTGCGTCCATCGCCAGTGTGCGGATGGTGTTAACACTCAGGGAATCAAGTTGGACGGAAGATTTCAAAGCGGTGGTCGCTTCCATGGCTGATCTGGACCTCCTGGTCGACGGGTTTGGGGCCACGACCGCTCGTAGAAGGGCGGCTCAGGAGTCAAAAGTTTTTCAGACAGGGTGTTTGACCTTCGCTCCCGGTGATCGCTGTTTTCTGATAGCTGACTCAAGCTACCCAGCGGGAAGGCAAACCGTAGCAACCATGAACGAGTTGCTGCGCCAGGCGAAACTGGCGATTATTTTCTATGTGGTTCGAGCGTGCCGGATAATATCACATAAAAGCAAATTTATAACGCGCGAAATGCGTTCTGTTTTCTCTTCAATAGGTGTATAAATACGCGGTCCCGGCAGCAAGGTCTTCATCAATGGCACAATGGTACTCGCGCTATGTTACTTTTCTGTGAACCCTAATTCGGTATGCCTCAACAAATTACCAATCACGCAAAGATTCTCGACGCGATTCGCAGCGTGACCCTCATCGACGAGTTAGTTGAAAAACACAATGGTCATTTCACCTATGAGCTTGACCTTGAGGTAGTCGCTTACGGACGCAACTACACTGGTAAAAAGGTTGGACCTTACGTGAGCCTCTTCGTCTACGGGCCGGGCGAGGAAATTATCCACCAGGGCGATTGGGGCGGAAACAGTTTCTATATCCTTGTCGATGGAAAGCTCGATGTTTACATGGAAGGAAGGGATAGTAGCGGCCGGAAAAAGGTAAATGAAGTTCAACCGGGTCGAAGTTTCGGCGAGATGTCTGTCCTTGCCGGATTGCAGCGTAACGCGACCATCGCAGTTCCCCAGGACGGTGAGGCGAAGGTGCTTAAGATCGACCGGCCCGCGCTGAGGTTGCTGAGAAAACTCCCCAAGTTTGGCAAAGCGCTTGAAGCTAGTTATCGGGAATATGGTCTGAAACGCACGCTCGAGGACCTCAGCCAGGGGGCCGGTGACGCCTTCAGCCGCGAGGTGATGCAAAAGCTAGAGCAGATGGCCGAGTTCAGGGTCTATGGCAAGCAGCACGTAGTGTTCCGCGAAGACGGATTGATCGATCGTGTGGTTTTCATCAAGAACGGCTGGGTCAGACGAGCCCGGGGAACGGGTCTTGTGCCCTACATGGCCGACATGATGATGGAAGTCGGCAAAGATGTCGGTATCGATTTTTTAGGCGCGGGTAACTGCCTCGGACTGGAAGGATTGCGCGGAGAAGAGAAATGGCATTACACGGCAACGGTGCTCGCTCGCACGGAGCTTTTGGAAATTCCGATTGCTTTGCTGCGCGCAGATGTCCCGCTCTGTGACGCTCTTTATCGAACCTTCTCCGAATTCTCCAGCGCGGATGACGATGTTCGACTCGAAGCCCTTTGCGACACGCGCGTTGTCGCCGCTACAAGCAAGGAGATCGATACCGGAATCATCGACGGAACAAATCTGCTCGTGATGGATATGGATTTGTGCATACGCTGCGGGAATTGCTCGTTGGCCTGTCACAAGGTTCATGGCCAATCTCGCCTGTTAAGACGCGGAATACATATTGAGAGGCCCCACAAACCACAAAGCAAATCAATTCAACACGTGCTTGCCCCAGCAGTCTGCTTGCACTGTCAGGATCCCGAATGCCTGACAGGTTGTCCTACTGGCGCGATCGGCCGTTTTCCTGGAGGGCAGATCGATATAGATGCCAAAACCTGCATCGGGTGTGGCGATTGCGCAACGCAGTGTCCGTACAATGCAATCTCTATGGTGCCGCGTAAACCGGCAGCACTTCACGCGCAGCCGCTCAGCGCTCGGCTCAAGAACTGGTTCAAACTTGCGCCGCCGGCGCTTCCTCCCGCCATCACGGAGACCGAAGACCTGCTTGCGGTTAAATGCAATCTCTGCAACAACACACCGCTCAATCCGGCCGGCGCTCGCAACCAGGCGTTTTCCTGCGAAGAAAACTGTCCAACCGGCGCGCTCCTCCGCGTTAACCCGAGGGATTATTTTGACGGCGCGAAGAGCGCTATCGGGCTCATCTATCGCGACCAAACGCACGCGATTGGGCGAAACATTCACAAGCTCGATCCCGTTGCGAGGCTGTGCCACATTGCCGGAATTCTGGGGATACTTGTGCTTACGATTGCTACTGTGTGGGCGGCACGAAAATACACGCTCGATGGACGACTGGGCGACACGTGGCTAACTGTACGCTGGATTACAGGGATCGTTGGTCTTCTGGGTATCGCAGCCGTAATGACTTATCCAGGACGCAAGCAGGTATATAGGCGCCGCGCCGGCCCACTTCGTTACTGGCTGCTGGCCCATGTCTATCTCGGGGTTATCGCCGGCGCCTTGCTGCTCTTGCATGGTGGGCGTGGCTCGGGCGGTCTGCTCACCTCGGCTTTGATGGTTTCGTTTGACATGGTGATTCTTTCCGGACTGTTCGGCATCGCCTGCTATGTCATCGTCCCTCGCAT
>JBGPNE010000457.1:0-3569 GCA_041487335.1 Pyrinomonadaceae bacterium | reverse complement strand
GCATGAGGCTTCGGCAAGAGTCTTCTTTGCTTTGGGCGGTAACTTTCTTTCCGCCACTCCTGACACCGAATACACAGCGAATGCTTTGCGCCGCTGCCGACTAACAGCCCACATTTCAACTAAGCTTAATCGCGCACACTTAATCACTGGTGAACAAGCGCTGATTCTGCCTTGTCTCGGGCGAACCGAGGCAGACATTCAAGCCACTGGACCACAGTTTGTTACGACAGAAAATTCGATGGCCGTAGTACAAGCCTCCCGGGGATTCTTGCCTCCTGCATCGCCACATCTCCTCAGCGAACCCGCGATAGTGGCTCGGCTCGCGCGTGCCACTCTCGGAGATCGGACCCAGGTTGATTGGGAGCGGCTCGCCGGGGATTACGGTCATGTACGCGACCATATCGCGCGAGTTGTGCCGGGATTTGCCGATTACAACCGCCGTATAGGTGAGCCAGGCGGCTTCCATCTTCCCAATCCTGCACGTGACCGCGTCTTCAAGACTCGGAGCGGCCGCGCAGTTTTCACAGTTCATCCGCTGCCAACGCATGATCTGCAGCCTGGTCAATTTCTAATGATGACAATTCGCAGCCACGATCAATTCAATACGTCAATCTATGGGCTCGACGATCGTTATCGCGGGATTCACAACGGACGCCGCGCGGTCCTTCTTAATCGCGACGATATGCGATTAGCGGATTTGAGCGAGGGCCAGGTAGTAGATTTGATCAGCCATTTTGAAGGAGAAGAGCGTGTGGCGCGTCATTTCATCGTCGTGCCCTATAGCATTCCGCGCCGGTGCGCGGCAACCTATTTCCCGGAGACAAACGTGCTTGTGCCGCTGCGAAGCGTGGCTGAAAAGAGCAATACACCAACGTCAAAGTCAGTGGTGATTAGTATCAGGCCTGCGACGGATGGTTCATCTGAATTCTAACCATGATCACCATTCGCAAGTCAGAAGACCGCGGCCATTTCGATCTTGGCTGGCTCGATACCTATCACACTTTCTCATTCGATCAGTACTACGATCCCAATCATATGGGGTTTCGCAGTTTACGAGTAATCAATGAGGATCGAGTGCGACCCGGTAGCGGTTTCCCTACCCACTCGCACAGAGACATGGAGATTGTCACCTATATTTTGGAAGGAGCATTGCAGCACCAGGATAGTATGGGAAACGGGTCAATTATCCGTCCCGGCGACGTGCAACGGATGACGGCTGGCACCGGCGTAGCTCACAGCGAGTCCAACCCCTCGCAGACCGAGGCCGTGCACCTGCTTCAGATCTGGATCTTGCCAAATAAGAGAGGGCTCAAGCCTGACTACGAGCAGAAAGCCTTTTCGCAGGAAGACAGGCGGGCTATTTTGCGCCTGATTGCCTCTGAAGATGCCCGCGATGGCTCGGTCAGGATTCATCAAGACGTGAACGTCTACGCATCCTTGCTGGAGATTGGACAGGAGGTGGTCCACCGACTGGCGCCGAACCGCCATGCCTGGATCCAGGTTGCGCGTGGAGCAATAGCCGTCAATGGCGAGAAGCTGAACGAGAGTGATGGCGCCGCAATCAGTGGCGAGTCGAACTTGACGATTGTCGGTCATGAGTCCGCAGAGGCTCTGCTGTTCGATTTGGCGTGAGCCCTCGGGTACTGGTGCAGTTTGGTTTCCTGACCTCTCATTCACACCGCGGCTTCAGCCCGGTGTCAACGCAGGTTCCGAAGTATCGAGCCGTTTCAACGGTACCACCACCCCAGCCGGGCTGCCCGGCTGGGGACCCCGTTTCCGCTGCGCAACAATTCGATGGGCCACCCCAAAACCGTTAAAACGGTTCCTTAGATTGTGAGCAACGCTTCCCCACCGGGCTAAAGCCGCGGTGTGAATGAGAGTCCAAACTGCACCAGTACCCGTCATTGTCCTCAGTTAACATTTGCACTCTTCATTGGGTATACTTTCCAAGACCCCTCGATATTTTCGTTCCTCAAGGTGAAAATCCCTCAATTTGTTAGACTCATGAGGAGGATAGTAATGGAAGCAACTAGAGTAACAGTCGATGAAGTGAGCGAGAGAATGGATCGCGGAGAGCAGTTTACTTTTGTCGATACTCGTAATCCGAAGGCCTGGGGCGAAGCCGAAACTAAATTGCCTGGCGCTATCTATATCCCTGCTGATGAAGGCGAAAAACATATCGCGGACATTCCGCCCAATCGTGTCGTGATCACGTATTGCACTTGACCGCACGAAGCATCAAGCGCCCGTGTGGCGCAGACGCTAATGGAACATGGTTTCAAGAATGTGCATCCGCTTTTCGGCGGATTCGAGGCTTGGGAGAAGGCTGCCCTTCCGGTAGAACCGAAATCAGATGAGGCTACAAACAAGCAGCACGGCTGAGAGCAGGTTGGGGTCTAGTTCCCTTGAAGAGGCCGAGGATGAATTATCGTGGTGCAAATTCCGCAAACAATTGGTGAGAACCGCGGAAGAGAATTAGGCATTGGCTTAGTCACCAGAGGATCTGGACCCTCATTGCAATTTTACTCTGTTGTTCAGATCACGCAGGGCGGCGATATTCTTCTCCCGCAGCTCGAACATAGTTTTCCCGACTTTCATTTCCACTGTTTGCGCGCGCGCCATCTTGTTGAAGGTTTGATAAGGGACTGACACGTCCAACACTTCTCTCATGACATCAATAAGCTGAGTGCTATCCACACCATGTTTGGCTAGCGCCATCGTCCCCAGTTTGAACTGCTCGCCATCCGCGACCACAGCTAAATCGCGCTCATCAAGAGGGTGGCGCCTGTCCCAGTCTTTTGATTCAAAGATCAGTTGCAACTTCGCGTATCGCACGTAATCGAGCTGCACTCCCGGGCAATGAAGCGATGCCACGAGGCTGACGCACGTTTCCTTAATAGTACTTTTCATGCCCTTAGCACCCCCGCAGGTAATGAGCATCCTCTGGAGAGTGACTATCGTTTCATGATTAAACCCGTCGTATTTCATTTCAATCTTACCGCCATGGTCGAGCGGCGACGCCGTTGAAGGGAACGCGTAAGCAGGCGCTCCGGTTTCGTTCCTTGGTAGGGCGGTTGAAGTTTGAAGCAGCAGACAGAGCCCGCAGGACAGAATGATGGCTATTCTTTTCATGACACAACTTTCCGTGATCAACGAGAGTTAGGCCAATTTAATGACAAATGAGGTAAAAGCTTAGGAGGCAAGGGCGGCGCCGGTACTGTGGGATGCGCAGAATGTACCCAAAAGCAATATACGGAAGGGCAAATAGCCCTGTCAAGAAATAGATCCTGGTAGTAGTGGGCAATCGGGGCTTTCTCCGCAGCCGTTCTCGCCGTAGAATATGCGGAATATCGTATGTACTGTCCGAAGTGTGCCGCTCAAAACTTAGACAATGCAAGATTTTGTCGCTCTTGCGGCACAGACATCAGCTTTGTGTCCCAAGCGCTAGCTGGAAACATCCCGCAATCAAGCGTGGCTCGGTACGAGTCGAGTGGCCATCCGTTGGATGCAACCGGTCGCGGGAGGCAGAAACCACCGAGCTTGTATAAGGGAATTAGAAGTACCTTCCT
>JBGPNE010000456.1:0-3573 GCA_041487335.1 Pyrinomonadaceae bacterium | reverse complement strand
GAAGAAAACCATTGGGAATGAAAAACTACGGACACATCGCGCACCTGCCAGGTAGCCGCTTGGGGCCGGGAGATCATAAGTGTGAAGCGGGCCAAGCGCGCATAGCAACTTTCAAGGCGCGCGATCGTCACGACCATATTATCGTGCAGGAAAAGCTTGACGGCACGAACGTCGGCGTGGCGCGGGTGGACGGCGTGCTCTATCCGCTCGTGCGCGCCGGCTATGTTGCTGATACATCGCCATTCGAGCAACACTGGCGCTTTGCTCAATGGGTGTATGCAAATCAGGATCGCTTTCTCGCCGTGTTGCGAGATGGTGAGCGATTGGTTGGCGAATGGCTGATGCAAGCGCATGGCACGCGCTATCGACTCAAACACGAACCGTTCGTAGCCTTCGATCTGATGGTGGGTACTAAACGCGCCCGATATGACGAGTTGATGGCACGCGTAAAGAACGGTGAGTTTGTAACGCCAACTGTTATCCATCGCGGTGCGCCGCTGAGCATTGAGGCCGCAATGCAGGCGCTCGACGCTTATGGCTTCCACGGCGCGAGCGATCCGGTAGAGGGAGCCGTGTGGCGGGTTGAACGAAACGAATTAGTTAATCCCGGCCGGAATGGTGAGCGGAATTGGACCGTTGATTTCGTCGTCAAATATGTCGGGCCTGACAAAATAGATGGCGCTTACTTGCCTGAGATCAGTGGCCAGGAACCCGTATGGAACTGGCGGTGAAGAAAGCGACCACTCATTTGGAGAAATTTGAAAGGAACTTTGGAACCGTTCACTTGCTTTTCAATAAAACGTCGGCACATATGCAGAAGTGCCGACATTTCATTGATAGCATCTTATTCTGACGCCAAACTCTCCTAATTCTTAATCGCGCCATTTAGACGATGCCTATTGGCGCGATTAGAGTTATTCGCGCCACAAATCGTCCATCATCAAGAACTGGTTCCAACAGCTTCGCGGCCACTAGGTAGCGCCTAATCGTGTTCGGGAATGCTGTAATCGGCAAAGAACTCTTGGAAGAACTTGTCTGCGGGTTTGCCGGCCTTACGCTTTATGCTCTCCAGACCACGGCTGATGCCTTCGATCGCTTCCATTCTGTCTTTCGGCGGTCCCGGAGCTTGGATTCGAGTTACGTGTAAATTGCGGCGCTCGCCGCGCTCAAAAGCGAGAGCGTCCTCTACCGCTTCCTTGATATCGGCAAATGCGTCGTCACTCATACAGTTTGTTTTGTTCGTCCGAGTCTTGTTACTTCTTGTTGCGGCTTTCATTGTTGTTAGCGTTCCTTCCTAATCTCTCTGAACTGGGCTGCAGATGATCAGGCGGTGGGTTATTACCACCTTTATTACCACCACTGGTGAGTTATTACCACCATTGGTACTTCAGCGCTTTTTCGATCCTTTCCGCCACACCGCAGCCGCTCCGTAACCTTCACAGTAAATCTTGTTGTCCTTCTTCAATCGGTTCAGCACCACGCGGATCATATCTCTCGTGACGTTGGGAGCGGCGCGCTCAAGATCGACCATCCTGAAGCTATCCGGCAAACGCTCGATCGCGTCAAGGACCATAGCGGTCTTAGCCCCTCGGGCAGTTGACAGCGTACCGACACGCTCTTCGAATTCGCGATAGGCCGTCTTAAGAATATAAAGAATGTAATTGATGTAGGGCCAGGGATCGTGCTTGCCCTCGTGCCAGCCTTGCGAACTTTGTTCGAGCGTTTCGTAGTACCTATCTTTGTTCTCCTCGATCACTCGCTCAAGACTAATGAAACGCCCGACTTCGTACCCCATGTGATAACACTGCAAGAGCAGCAGGAGTCGCGAGACGCGACCATTACCATCCCTAAACGGGTGGATGCACAAGAAATCCAGGTTCATCGCTGCCGTTGCAATCAACGGTTGCACCACCCGTTCGTCAAGACTGTCACCCCACTCGTCGATTAACGTCCTTATCGCAGCAGGCGCCTTTCGCGCAGTCACGGTTTTGAAGCGCACGCGTACTCGTCCATCCGGAGACTTCTCGATGATGTCGCTATCCTTCTCTTTGTACTTGCCGGCATCGCCGATATTGGCCCGACTCAGGCGATGGAGCCGCAGGATCGTTTTCTCAGAGACGGGAAGTTTTGCGCCTTGCTCATGAATAAGTTTGAGGGCATCGCGATATCCGCGGATCTCCTGTTCATCGCGATCCCGCAACAAGGATTTGCCGAGCACGACTGCTTTGACGCGAGACTGCTCGACCGTTACTCCTTCAATACGGTTGGAAGAGACTGCACTCTCGATCAGCGCATGTTCGCGCAAGACCTTGAGCCGCTGCGGTGACTGCTTGGTGAAGAGTTCCTGCTTGCCACGAGCTTCGCCGAGATCAGCCAAGTACCACGCTGTCGTGGTAGGAATACTTGGTTTCTCCGCAAGCAGTTGTAGGGTCGTCATCATTGTTTCGTCGGTAGGTTCGTGGACATCAGCGCGCCATTTTTTGCCAACTCTTCTTCAAGGTGTGGAGGCGTGATTGCTAGTGAAAACTGGTCAAGCGCCGGGGCAACCACGGCCAGTTCGCACTTATTTTAGAACTCGTGACAAAACTAAAATAAGCGAAAGAACACGCGGGCCTTATTAAAGCACAGTTTAATTAGCCTGGCCGCACATCCATCGCGCGGGCGCGAACAAGCCTCGAAGGAGGGTGCTTAGCGCGTGCTCGAACAGAAGCGCTAACGCAGGCGGACGCAATCCGTCCCTTGTTCGAACACGACCTAAACAGCCGACAAGATTAAGGTGTCGCCGTTAAGCTTTATGAGAATTCTTCTGTTTTTCGCTCCCATCTCGCGTCCTCCTCGGTGAAGAAATCCTCTTGGGTAGATTCTCCCTTTCGAGATCGAGCCCCGTCAGATCATGCGAGATTTCCTCAGCAATAAGCGCGGCAGCGCGGGCCTCGACCCGCTTCCGGCGTGCCGTACCAATGTCTCCGATTTTCTGAGTTAAGGTCTTCACAGCTATTTCCTCGTATCCTTCGATGCCTCCCACTTCACAGCTTACAGTATGTATTGAAAGATCAAGGACATGGTGACTTCAACGCCAGCCGGAGCAGCCATTCGCCATTCGCGAATAGCGAATGTGTGACAGGTGCATGGCGCTCAAACCCCAGGACATTGTTGTTGTACTAAAGCTTTGTGGAGTTCAGGCCGAGAGTCAGCCGTTACAGTTGCCGCTGTTTTTATATTCTTGATGTGTGCCGAAGACTGCCTCACGCTTGAAGTTCGGGCATCTGGTGCTTCCCTAACACGAAGTCGGAGCCGGGCATTTTCCTCGCGCAAACGCTCGCATTCTGCGATCGCCTTTTCGAGCCTCAGCCTTCAGAATCTCGTCGTTGCCCATGAATCAACCTCCGAAAAAAGAGACCACAAACGACGGTTGTCGGCGCTCTACATTATTGTCGTAAGTTCATATTCGAATCAGCCGCATCCATCAGGTATAATCAACTCCATTATGGTTGCCTTGGAAGAAACCATTAGCATGCCGCTTGTTGTCACTGAGCAGGGGACTATTCGCATCAAAGGCTCGCGAGTTAGTCT
>JBGPNE010000455.1:0-3586 GCA_041487335.1 Pyrinomonadaceae bacterium | reverse complement strand
GCCAGGGCAAGATTATTCAAAATGCGCTCGTCGTGCGGCGCAAGCTTGACTGCCCGTTTGAGTCGGTCGATAGCCGCGCGGTAGTTTCCGCTTTGGTAGAGAGAAAAGCCCAGGTTGTTGAGTGTCTGAGCGTCCTCCGGCTCAACACGAACAGCGCGCTCGTATGATTCCTTCGCGCGTTCAGGCATGCCCTTTTTGGCAAAAGCAACGCCCAGCAGGTTGTGAGCTTCGGCCAGCTTTGGATCAAGAGAAGCCGCGGTCGACAGCTCCGAAATAGCTTCATTGATTTGACCGTCTAACAAAAGCGAACGTCCGGCCGCAAGATGGTCCTTTGCTGAGCCTGATGTACTGATCTTATTCGCGTCGGGATTGCGGCTGTCATTAACGCGAGTGACACCGACACTCTCAAACTTTTCCGCATCCTTCTCGGTCATGCGTTGAAGCTTGTTCTCTTTGTGACCAAACAGTTTGCCAAAAACCTTGAAAGGAGCGGCAAGAAGGTGCGCTACTTTGTTACCCCCTTTCTTCTGCTCGCTCGCATTGCCTGCCAGCGAGCCCGAGTCTTCGATAACGTTTGCGTCCGGATCACCTTCACGCTCGATAGTCGCGGCGCTCCAGAGTGCTGTAACGCCGAAGGTCAACGCGAATGCGATGAAGAAGGCGATTAGGGTACGTTTGTGCATGGTTTCGCTCCTTTACATTTTGCCAAAAGCATCAATTAATTGGAGGACTGCGGGGCCCAGAATCGCGATGAATAGTGTGGGAAACAAAAAACAGGCCAGCGGCAGTAACAACTTCACGGCGGCTTTCTGTGCCGCTTGCTCGGCTCGCTGCCGACGTTTGGTGCGCAACGAATCCGAGAAGACTCTGATAGTACGTGCTATCGAAGTGCCGAACTTATCGGTCTGAATCAGCATCGCTACCAGGCTGCGCAGATCATCAACGCCAGTGCGCTCGGCGAGATTCCTTAGCGCTTCATCACGCTCGCGGCCTACACGAATCTCAAGATTCGCCATCTCGAATTCGTCGCATATATCCGGATGTACTTCCTTCAGCTCGCTGCTCACCTTCAACATGGCGGCATTCAAACCGAGCCCGGCTTCCACAGAAATCACCATCAGATCGAGAGCGTCTGCCAGGCCCCAACGGACGCGCTGTTGACGGGAACGGATCATTCGATTGAGAACATACCGCGGAAGGAAGAAGCCGATAACGAACGCAAACAGGATCCACAAAACGGCACTGTTTAGGGGTCGTGCAAGTAGTGCGCAGGTTAGGGCAACGGCGGCTGGTAAACCTGCCAGGGTGGCTAGCTGAATTGCACGGTAGATAACCGGCGAGTTTTGAGATCGAAAGCCAGCATGCATCAATTGCTTCTGCAACTTCCGCGCTTCGGCTGCCGAAGGGGGAACGAGACGACTTAGTGGATTAGCGATGCGCTCAGCAAACCTTTCCCCCGAATGCTCTTCATCAATTGAAACAGAGACCGGAGCTGAGTTGCCCGTTGTTTGACCCAGCCTCTTTAGACGTTCGGTAGCAGCACTCTGCGGCCGGTTTAGGAGCCAGTAAACTCCCATCATGGCAAGCGAGATGCAAACAAATGTGGAGATTCCGATGATTAATAGCATTTTAGTAATCAGTTGTCAGTCAGTCGTCAGTTGTCAGTTGTCAGTCGCCGTAATCAGCGGTCTTGCAACTGACCACCGACTACTGCCTACTGACCAAATCAAATCTTTATATCCAATATCTTTCGCACGATTAGCATGCCTGTGATCTGCATGAAGATGGCAGCGGCGATCAAGTAATGACCACGCTGGTCCTTCCACAGCACACTCATGTAATCCGGATTTAAGAATGTCACCACTACAGCGACAAAGATTGGCAGTCCGCAGAGTAACCAAGCGGATAGCCGCGAACTGGTGGTCAGGGTTTTTAAGTCGCCCATGATCCGAAAGCGTTCACGAATCGTATAGGCAACCTTCTCCAGGATTTCGGCCAGATTGCCTCCGGTTTCCCGTTGGATGAGCACCGCTGTCACGCACATACGCAGGTCGAGCAGCGGCATTCGCTGAGTCAAATTTTCAAGAGCGAGCTTGAGTGAAAGACCCAGGTTCTGTTCCTCGTAAGTCTTGCGAAATTCTCCTGCGATTGGCTCAGGCATCTCCGCTGAGACCATATGTAGCGACTCTGCGAAGGCGTGGCCCGCGGACAGAGCGCGGCTGATCAGCTCAAGCGCATCAGGTAAGTGCTCAAGAAACTGATCAAAGCGTTTCTTGCGCGTCCACCAGACGTACAGAAAGGGCAATGCTGCCGCTGCCAGACCAACTCCAATCATCAGTAGAATGAAGGGACTGACGACCGAAACAGCGAGGGCCGCAAGAATTCCGGCCATCGCCGAGAACATCAGCAGGCGCGAAGGGGAGATATGCAGGTCTGCCTGGTCCAGCATTTTTTTCAAGTGCAAGGCGGCCTGAACACGAAGCAGAGCGCGATTCAGTGATGGTATCTCGCTCATTAGTTCGTTGCGAGCGAGCAGGACTCCTATGTCCTCGGTGTGCGCCGAATGAAGCAGGGCTTCCGAGAGCCGCTGCCGCAGACGCGCGCGCTTTGCGTCGGAGCCGTGCGTGGCGGCAAGGAAGGCGCCGAGTACGAGAAAGAGTGCAAACAGAAATACGATAAGTGAGATCAGCATGTGGTTTAGATGTCCTCAAAGAAAACACGTGGTAGTTGCACACCGCAGGCCTTGAGCTTCTCGGCAAAGCGCGGCCGGATTCCAGTTGGGCGGAAGCGACCGATAACCTGGCCCTGCGGGCCCACGCCCGTTCGCTCGTACTGGAAGATCTCCTGCATGGTGATGGTGTCGCCTTCCATTCCTGTGATTTCAGAAATTGAAGTAACTCGGCGGGAACCATCTGACAATCTGGCAACTTGCAACACCAGGTCGATGGCCGACGCGATCTGCTGGCGCATGGCCCGTTCAGAGATACTCATCCCGGCCAGCTGAATCATCGTTTCCAGCCGCGAAAGCGCGTCTCGTGGAGTATTGGCATGGACCGTGGTCAAACTCCCATCGTGACCTGTATTCATCGCCTGCAACATGTCGATCGTTTCACCACCGCGCACCTCCCCGATAACTATGCGGTTGGGTCGCATTCGTAAAGAATTGCGAACAAGATCTCGCTGAGTAACTTCGCCGCGACCTTCAATATTTGGCGGTCTGGTTTCGAGCCGCACCACGTGTGGCTGCTGGAGCTGTAACTCCGCGGAATCTTCAATCGTGACGATGCGTTCGTCTTCGGGAATATAAGCCGATAGAGCATTGAGTAGGGTAGTCTTGCCGGCGCCTGTGCCACCAGAAATCAGGACGTTCAGACGAGCCTTTACACACATCTCAAGCATCTCGGCGATGTCTTTCGTGAGCGCTTTGTTCTCTATCAGGGCGCTCATGCGCAGTGGCTCCGCGCCAAAACGACGAATCGAAAGCACTGGCCCATCAATTGAGAGTGGCGGGATGATTGCGTTGACGCGAGAACCGTCTTGCAAACGGGCGTCAACCATGGGAGATGATTCATCAATTCGCCGGCCT
>JBGPNE010000454.1:0-3599 GCA_041487335.1 Pyrinomonadaceae bacterium | reverse complement strand
ATTCAATTCAAACGTGGCGTGATCGCGTTCCAAATGAAAGGTAACGTGCCCCAGGTTTGGCCGCGATGCTGAGGGCGGAACGCAAAGAGAACGACGCGTCCTTTGCCGAGAGGAGCTTCTGCCAGCGCGATTCGACCCTTCAGCTTGTCCTCCCCCAAGAGCCAGCCGGACCGGAGCACATTTTCTTTTGCATAACGCGCGACTATATGCACGCTCGAGTCAGTCACCTCAAAGGCCGAGCTATTAATGAAGTAGGCATCAACTCTGTGCGGCATCCCTCGCCCGATAGCTTGAGTGTTATCGACTTCGATCGAAAGGATCGAACCGGGACAGTAAAACTCAGATGACTTTAGTCCTTCGAGAATGTTTCGGAGCGGAAGATTGAACTGCTTGATAGGCAACTCACAGGACGCGTCGAAGCAGACAAGTGTGCCGCCGTCTTCGACAAACTGTTTCAGATTGACGGTACCAGCCGGGGTAATGCCGCCGGTGTACTCTTGTGGGTACGTCCCTGAGGCATTGCCGTCGATAATCTCCCGCCCGCGCTGCGAGGGAAGTAATATGACGTCGTATCTTGACGAAAGATTCCCCTGCCTTACATCAGCGTCGCGCAGAGAATTATATGGCACGTTGAATGTGTCAAAAATGAAACGCGTCCAACCTTCATCCAAATTTCCAGTCCAACTCTTGTAGAGCCCAATTCGCATAGGTTGTTTTATCGGATTCTTAACCGGAGACCTATCGGCATCCTTCAGTGTGAGCGCCAAATCTCCCCGGACCTCACTTGCATCATGAATGAGCATCAGTCGCCTTTCAGCCGCAGGCTCTTGAATCGCGGTGACTGCTGGAGCATCGACACCCATCTGCATAGGCAACGTCCAGCCGGTTACGTCATATGGTCTTTCTGCTTCGCCCTGCGCAGTGAGTCGATCCGGATAGATCTGTGGCCCAAAGAGCGCGAGCACATTTTGACGTTGGGGCTGAGACAAGAAAACTATGTAGCTGCCGGCGGGCACCTCGGGCATTCCAGATGTGCTAGCAATAATCTTTCTAAATATGCTGAGCTTTTCGCTCGCAGAATTCATTCGTTGGAGAATTTGCGGTCCGAACGAAGCGTGCAACTCGCCATCAAGCCGGTAAACCTCGATGCCCTGGTCGACCAGCGTAGCGATCAACCTGGCAACTGCTTCGTCACGACCCTGTCCCGCAGGGATCAGATAAGCAATTAGATCGTCAGGCTGGATAGCCTCAATAGCATTCTTACGACCGAGTTCGTAGAAGTCTTGCAAGTATTTCTGTCGATACTTGGCGGAGATTGAGAGTAGCGCGCGCGCCGCGATCATCTCCATACTCATGATGTCGCGCGGACGCCACGTTCCCCCCGGCCATGGATCCGGAAAGTTTGTAGTTGCCTCAAGCGCGCTACGCATGCCGCGTGTACTCGATCTGGAAAGCTCCTCGCGAGTTACCGTTGCCGGGCTCATTAATCTGGCGCTCGCGGCTTCAGAAAGAATTCCAATTGAGTTGTGAAAGTAAGGAGCGGTACGAAAGCCTCCATGCCACCAGGTGTCGAAATTCGAATTAGTTATTACGCCCTTGACTCCCGCAGCTTGGAGATCTGCTGCCATCTTGTGACCAATCAATCCCACCTGCCGTAAGAGCAGCGGCGCGATATTCGGATTTGGCGGATCGTAAAAAGGTGGAACGAAAAATCTGGATCCATTGGACGATTGCTGGTGGAGGTCGTAGACAATCTGTGGAAACCACTCCTTCCAAAACAGACGGGTAATTGCCTGCGTCTCTTTCAGGTTGAGCATAAACCAGTCGCGATTGTCATCATGCCCTGCGTAGTGATGGTAAATCTCGGGCGGTTCCTTTCCTTCGAAAGGAGTTCCAAGTGTCTTCCGATACCAGTTGGCGACGATGTCAATGCCATCCGGGTTCACCGAGGGAATCAGCATTAAAATGGTGTTCTCGAGAATCTCGCGAGTCTCAGGATCCTGGGCAGTTGCCATTTCATAAGCAAGCTGCATCGACATTTGTGAAGCGATAATCTCAGTCGAATGAATCGAACACGAAATTGCGATCACAACTTTGCCATCGCCGATCAATCGATCCCGTTCGGCCTCCGTCTGGACCGTGCGCGGATCGGCGAGCTTGCGTTGAATTCCCTTATATTTGTTGAGAGCGAGTATATTCTCCCTCCCACTGATGAAGGCAACAATGATCGGGCGCTTTAGCGTCGACTCGCCGATCGTCTGAACCAACACACGATCCGAAGCCTTGTCCAATCGAGTGAAATAGTCTGTAATCTGACCCCAGTCAGCAATTGTGCGATCATCGCCGGGCGTAAATCCCAGCACGGATCGCGGCGATGGAATCGCAACCCTGGAAACAGTGCGACCAGCTCTCTGCGCGTGTGTGACAGCAGAGCCGGAAGCGACGAGACAGAGGAAAACAGAAAAACAGGCAACTAGAACAGTCCGATCACGAGCCATTCCGGGAATCCCTCACTGGAAGTTAATTGAAGAGAGTGCCGCGACCCAAAGGCCGAGTATGGCTGAGTCTAACACAGTTCATCATCCCTGCCTCGCAGGCCGTTTACACTACTGGTGGTCGTTGTTTGTAGCCGGGACACTCCTGGCTATCTTTGGACCACCGGTCATCTTTGTCGCCTGGTTAACTGGCAAGCGAGACCTGGTTTATCCCTGGGCGCTTTTTGGTGCGCGCAACTGGTTGCGCCTGAGTGGAATGAAAGTTCGTATCCGCGGTGAAAAGCTTCTCAATCCGAACCAAACTTATGTATTCATATCCAATCACAGATCATACCTTGATACCGCAACATTGTTTGCTTACACCGGACGACGAATCGGACTGGTTGCGAAGAAGGAGTTGTTAAAGGTCCCCATTCTCGGTTACGGCATGGGTTATGTGAATGTGATGGCAATCGACCGATCCGACCGTGAACGAGCTTTGCAAACGATGCAGGCCGCAACTGATCGAATTCGCTTCGGAATATCTTTTGGCGTCTTTGCCGAAGGAACTCGAGCAAAGCCGGGTGAGTTTCTTCCGTTCAAGAAGGGTGCATTCTACATGGCGGTGCAAGCGGGTGTTCCGATCGTGCCAGTCGCGATTAGGAATACAGATCGGTTGATGGGCAAGGGAACTGGCGAATCGAAACCGGGAACTATCGAGATGGTGCTGCTGCCGCCGGTTTTGACGGCAGGGCTCTCAACGGACGACGAGGTAAAGCGACTGGTTGACCAAGTGCACGCAGTAATCGCCAGAGAACTCGGTTTGCCGGGATAACACCCGCCGGGAACTAATCAAACCATGCAATCAGTGTTCAGGGCTTCTGCTTGGGCGGAGTAGTCGGTTTCGGTTCCTTCTTTTGAGTATCAGGATTGTCGACCTCGGTGATCTTCAGGGTCGCGCGCGCAGGCGCAAAATCCGAGTACTTCACTTGCATTCGCACATGTAGTGGCTCAGCGTTGTCGAAGATCAGTTCCTCATCAGCATAAGAGTAGGTGGGAAACCAGTAGCGGCCATCAATATGCTCACGATAAGTTTCGACCGTGGGAAATTTGTTGATCTTGGTT
>JBGPNE010000453.1:0-3602 GCA_041487335.1 Pyrinomonadaceae bacterium | reverse complement strand
GATTGTAAAAACAAACCAGCAAACAGGCTGAACAAACTCGACGTTTTGCTGTTTCACCGCATAGCGCACTGCCGGTCTCGCCAACACCGAGTTTTGCAAGAGGCTCTAAAGGTTGAACTCTGAACTCTCGCCGCCAAAATGAGCCACTACCCGTTGCCTGGGATCGTTGCCTGGGATCGTTGACACTACTGCTGCACGCGGTTATCCTGTTGTCCCGTGAATCACACGGGCATAAATCCCCCAACAAACGCAGTCGCAATCATTCCCGCCCGTTTCGCCTCCACTCGTCTGCCTGGCAAAGCACTACTGGAAATCGCTGGAAGACCCATGGTTTGCTGGGTTGTTGAGCGTGCCCTGGCGGCTCGCCATGTCGCTCGTGCGATCGTCGCCACAGATGACCTGCGTATCGTCGAGGCGGTGCGCTCGGCCGGGTTTGAGGCCGCGCTTACGCGCTGCGAGCATAGAAGCGGAACTGATAGACTGGCGGAGGTTACGGCGAGTCTGGAAGGCGCTGAAATAATTGTGAACGTTCAGGGTGATGAGCCGCTGATTTCGTCTGCTACGATTGATCGCGCAATTGAAGCGCTGGTTGAGGAAGACAATTTCGCGCAAAGAAGCGAAGACGCAAGGGAAAACAGCAAAACAGGAGTGGGAATGGTGACTACGTGGGAGCCAATTGTATCTGTTTTGGATGTTTTGAATCCTGATATTGTGAAGGTAGTTGTGGACAAGAATGGATGCGCCATCTACTTTTCCCGTTCACCTGTGCCATACCCGCGTGATGCTGTGCGAAGGCATGGGACCATCGAAGCGGCCCTGGGGAATGAGTCTTCTCTGCTGAGTAAGTTTCGCAAGCACACCGGTCTCTACGTTTATCGTCGAGAAGTGTTGCTCGAATTTGCAAATTGGCCAGAGTCTGAACTTGAGCAGACGGAATCGCTCGAGCAGTTGCGTGCGCTTGAGCACGGCGTCAAGATCAAGGTCATTCAAGCAAGCACGCCGTCGATTGGTGTAGACACGATGGAAGACTTGGAACGCGTGCGAGCGAGTGTCGCCGAAGAGAAGTCGGACTGTGGCGTTCGGACGGCGGAGTCGGGAAGTGCGGACTTCGGCGTCTAAAAACAAGTTAGCCTGGTTGGGCCATAGAGAGGGAGTAAGCAATGCCTAAATACATCTTCGTTACAGGTGGTGTGGTGTCGAGTCTGGGTAAAGGTCTCGCTGCCTCTTCGATTGGTTGTTTGCTTGAGGCTCGCGGCTTGCGCGTAGCGCTGATCAAGCTCGACCCTTACATCAACGTCGATCCGGGAACAATGTCACCGTTCCAACACGGCGAAGTTTTCGTTTCTGATGACGGGGCTGAGACTGATCTTGACCTGGGCCACTACGAACGCTTTACCCATGCTCAGCTCTCGCAGGCAAACAACTGGACCACGGGCCGAATTTATCTTTCCGTGATTGAGAAGGAACGGCGTGGCGATTACCTGGGTAAGACGATCCAGGTTATTCCGCACGTTACCAATGAGATTAAGGAGGCGGTGCGGGCGGTCGCTGAAAAGGACAAACCTGACGTGGTAATCGTGGAGATCGGCGGTACAGTCGGCGATATCGAGTCGCTGCCTTTCCTGGAAGCGATTCGGCAAATGGGTAACGAAGAAGGCGCGGGAAACGCGCTCTTCATACATGTGACTCTTGTTCCTTACGTCGCCGCCGCGGGTGAGCTCAAGACTAAGCCAACCCAACACTCCGTCCGTGATCTGCGCGAAATAGGTATCGCTCCTGACGTTCTTCTATGTCGCTCGGAAAGACCGCTCTCGCACGACCTGCGTTCAAAGATCGCGCTCTTCTGCAACGTGAAGGAGTCAGCGGTGATTAGCGCGCAGGACGTAGACACGATCTACGATGTGCCGCTCGCATTTCACGAGCAAGGTCTGGATGAATTGATTGTGACTCAGCTCGGTTTTGGTGGGCGAGCGTCTCAATCGGATCTTTCCGAATGGCGCGACCTTGTGGGAAAGATTCGGGAGCCTTCCGGCGGAGAGACTTCCATTGCGATCGTCGGCAAGTATGTTGAGCTCGAAGATTCCTATAAATCACTTCGCGAGGCGCTTACACACGGTGGTGTGGCCAACAACCTTCGCGTAGAGGTCAAGTGGATCGAGTCGGAAGATCTTATGGAAAGTGATGATTACGAATCGCGCCTGCGCGATTTCGACGCCATTCTCGTTCCCGGCGGTTTCGGCAAACGCGGTGTAGCCGGAATGATCCGTTCGATTTCATATGCAAGAAAGAGTCGTACGCCATACTTTGGCATCTGCCTGGGAATGCAGAGCGCCTGCATCGAATACGCCCGAAGCGTCTGCGGTCTGAAAGATGCTGACTCGACGGAGTTTGATCCAGACACACCGTATCCCGTGATCTTCAAACTTCGAGACCTTGTCAACGTCGAAGAGTTGGGTGGGACGATGCGCCTCGGCGCCTGGCCGTGCAATCTTTCGGCTGGTTCTTTAGCCCGTGAAGTTTATGGTGGGGCCGAAAGCATTAGTGAGCGACATCGGCATCGATATGAATTTAATCCAGAATTTCGCGAGACTCTGGAACGCGGCGGCCTGGTTTTCAGTGGCGTTTCTCCTGACGAAAAGTTTGTCGAGATAATTGAGCTGCCGCGCGACGCACATCCCTGGTTTCTTTGTTGCCAGTTTCATCCTGAGTACAAATCGAAGCCTCTCCTCGCGCATCCCCTCTTTGCCTCGTTTGTTCGTGCCGCCTACGAGAACCGCCTGCAGAGTGAAACCTCGATGGATAAGAATGGCGAGTCCGAAGCAGTCGTTCATGAAAGAGCGAGCGTCACCAGCGCAGACTAAAGTGAAAAAGATTAAACCCGAGATTGAGACCCCCAGGCTGCGGCTTCGCCTATTTACGCCCGAGGATCTCGATGAATTCTTCCTCATTCGTTCTGACCCGGAAGTGATGCGATTCATCACGGGCACGCCTTCAACAAGAGAGCAATCCGAAGCGGCACTCACTAAACACTTAAAGCGGTGGGAAGAACACGGTTTCGGGCACTGGGCTGTACGATTCAAAAAGAATCCAACGTTGTTACTTGGTTGGTGCGGGCTCGATTTCCTCGACACCACTTCCGAGATCGAAGTTGGCTATGGCTTAGCCAGGAATTACTGGGGCCTGGGGATCGCAACTGAGGCTGCCGAGGCAAGTCTCAAATTTGGCCTTGAGCACTTGCAGCTCGACCGCATCGTCGGCGTCGCATATCCTCAGAACATCCCCTCAAGGCGCGTCATGGAGAAGCTCGGAATGACGCGCGTGAAGAACGGTTTCTATTACGGAGCCGAGATGGCCTACTACCAGATTCTTCGCCGCGAGTTTCAGCCGAGTGCATCTAAATTCGTTTTGCGGGATAATTCTTAGGCCTCGCTCCTCCCAGGCATGAGTGCAAGATGCTTCATTGCCCCACATGCGGAAGACACTATCCATGGGACCTACAAATGTGTCCGGAAGACAACTCCCCCTTGCAGGCCGACGCAACCATAGCTGGTGAAATTCCTATTGACCCGCTGGTCGGCCAAACGCTGGATGATAAGTATCGG
>JBGPNE010000452.1:0-3625 GCA_041487335.1 Pyrinomonadaceae bacterium | reverse complement strand
GTGGCAAGCGAAGAGATGAGTGGAAATAAGCGTAACAACTCTGTGAACGAGGCATGCGCCCGACACTTCAGCCGTCCACATTGTTTGAGGAGGTGTGAACATGTTTCTCACTTGATCCTCACCATATCTGCTGCCGGAGAACGCGCAAATTTCTGCAACGCTTATGCCAGCTACTTGGCGCGCGAACGGGTGGCTCATCGGTAGGCGAAGGTCAGCCAGGGCTGGGAATTTCGCCCAAATCCATGAGGAAGTTTACACAGAAACGCTTCATCGATGAGGAAGTTTACACAGAAACGCTTCATCGATCTGGCGAACTGTGGACTTTCAGGCCCACTTCAGCGGGCATAGACGTTGCCTTTGCAAGTTAGTGAAGAATTCAGATAAGCGGTCGCCACATTGAGCAAGAAGGATATGGGAGCGACCTTTCTTGAGGCAAGAAGGATATCCGCAAGTCTCAAAAGCGTTTGCGCTGAGTAAGAACGGCGGCTGTTCCTTTGGCCGCGAAGAGTTCACGGGTGAGGTCTAATGACTGCGAACTCGATTGTTGATTCTCTCCCCTCTCGACCTCCCGGCATGCCGGTAACACTCGACGGACCGCCGGCATCCGCGGAAGAACGTTATTTTCTTGAAGGCCCTCGATCGCGCAGCTCGGAATTCATTATGACGCTGCGGATCGTGCGCGATTTCATTCGCGGCTTCCGCGTGCTGCACTTTGTTGGCCCTTGCGTCACCGTGTTTGGCTCGGCGCGGTTCGCTGACGATCATCCGTTCTACGAACTCGGGCGAAAAGTGGGCCGTGGTTTAAGCCAACTCGGTTTCACAGTCATGACCGGCGGCGGTCCTGGCATCATGGAAGCAGCTAATCGCGGCGCGCACGAAGTTGGCGGTAAATCTGTAGGCTGCAACATCGAGTTGCCGCAAGAGCAGAAGCCAAATCCCTATCTCGATCGCCATGTGACACTGCGCCACTTCTTCGTGCGCAAACTACTGCTGATCAAATACTCATATGCCTTCATCGTCATGCCGGGCGGCGTCGGCACGATGGATGAGCTCTTTGAGTCGCTGACTCTGATTCAAACGCGCAAGATCGAGCAATTCCCGATCGTGCTCATAGGCAAACAGTACTGGCAGCGACTTGTAGAGTTGCTACAGCAAATGGTCGAAGCAAAAACAATCGACCCGGCAGACATGAAACTGCTGCTGGTTACCGATTCGGTTGAGGAAGCAATGACGCACATTCAGAAACACGCGATCGAGCCGTTCGGTCTGCACCGCCGCAGAGTAACGATGAAGCGTTCCTGGTTGCTGCGTGAATGAGCAGGAGTTTCTGAAAAGAACGATACGCGCGGATATTTATTGGCAAAGGAGAGAACCATTATGACTGACGAATCAACTCAAATGACTCGACGCATCAATAAAAACAGAGCGGGAATAGTTGTAGGTTTATTTATCGGCCTTTGGCACCTGACGTGGTCGCTGCTGGTCGCTTTCGGAGTGGCGCAAGCGGTTAGCAACTGGATCTTCCGGCTGCACTTCATTCAACCGCCGTATACGATCACGGCTTTCAACGTCGTAACGGCAGTTACATTGATCGTCGTCACTTCCGTAATCGGCTTTGTTATGGGCTGGTTGTTCGGAGCGATCTGGAATTGGCTGCATTCCAAAGAGTGACAGTTGAGATACGAGTGACGCGCGATGAGGCCATTTCAATATACCTTCGGTGTCCCGCGCATCAAATTCCGAGGTAAGCCAGTGAGTCGATCGCCCGGCGCATGAGCAGAGTGATTTGCGGGTGAGAAGCTTCGAGTTCAGCCACAGCTTCATTGAATCGTTCGCCCAGGCTGCGGTAATGATGCGGCTGGTTTCCCTCTCTGTTAAGCAACTCCTGAATATCGTTTCTCAATGCTTGTAGAAGTTCGAGTTGTTTCGCGTCGACAGTTTTGGTAAGGCGGAGTTGACCGTGTAAACGTTCCAGTTGCGCTCGCAATTGCTCGTTGCTCATCCTTATCCTCGTTAACAGTAACTTGAAGGGGCTATTGTAAACGATCTTTGCCCGGCAGTCTGCCATCGTACCCCCGGCATGATCAGCCCAACTAGAATTCCGGCAATCAAACAACTTAACTTGCCTTCCATATTCCCGCCTTTCAAATTGACGTGCCCTGCGACTGCAACTTCAAGAGAGCAATGCCTATGCCCGTCGGCGTCCACTCTGGAATATCCCAGCAGACAATCAAATTCACCTCAGTGACCGGACTTGAGTCGCGGCCCGCTATCAAAAACTCGCACAGCTGCGCAAAACTGCGCAGTTTGTCAACCAGGACGCTCTAAGAAGCCCGCAAAAGTAGCGGGAAAAAGCTGGCATGCTTCATGCAGTCCGGAAGGCTGAACGTTCTGGTAAAGGATCTGCGCCAATAAAACTGTGATTACTGTTTCGACAGTCAAAGCGGTATAGCCGGAGGAGTGGGCAATGAAAATCTTATTAGCAGTTGACGGTTCGGTTTACAGCGACGCCGCAGTTGAGGAAGTCACAAAACGGCCGTGGCCGCCACAAAGTGAACTCAAGGTTATTACGGCCGCCGAAACGCCGGTAATGGTTGGCATGGAGCCCTGGGCGGCATCGACAGAGTACTTCGAACAACTGCAGAAATCACTTCGTGAAGCCGCAAAGGCGGTCATCGAGGGCGCTCTGCTGAAGCTGAAAACAATCCAAGATAAGACGTTGAAGATTAGCAGCGAAATTATCCAAGGCCCACCCAGACAAGTGATTGTAGAAGAGGCTGAACGTTGGGTCGCCGATCTTATCGTCATGGGTTCGCGCGGGCTTGGTACCTGGAATCGACTTCTATTGGGCTCGGTTTCGAATAGCGTGGTTCATCACGCAAAGTGTTCGGTTGAGATCGTACGAACAGCTCAACCCAATGAACCCGAGAAGAAATAACGCCGAGTTGGCTCCTCGACCCTTTTGCCCGCAGTCCTGTAGTGGAAGTCGTTGCTGATTCGCAAATACGAGCCGGGCAATTCTTGCTCGTCGTCGACACCGGCATCGATTTGATGTTTGTCTATTGAATTACGTGCGGAGAGAGACATCATGAAAGAACAGATGAAGCTTCTGATTGGCTATGACGGCTCTGAGTGCGCCAACGCTGCGCTCGACGACCTGCGGCGCGCCGGTTTGCCGCGTGAGGCTCAAGTGGTCATTCTTACCGTTTCCGAACTGTGGCTACCTTATGCCCCAGACAATAACGTGTCCCAGGCAGCTCTTGTCGAGTCAGCTGCTGCCGGTCCCAGACAAATACGCATGTCTACTATGACCAGCGCGGAACCAGTCACGGAGACACGCGCCCTCGCACTCGAAGCGAAGAGGCGATTGCAGGCACATTTTCCTTGCTGGGAGATAAAGGCCGAAGAGTCGTCGGGCTCACCGGCACGAGAGATTTTGAAAAGAGCCGGCAATTGGGGGCCAGACTTGATAGCTGTCGGCTCACAAGGCCGCTCGGGATTGGGCAGATTTCTTCTCGGTAGCGTGTCGCAGAAAGTCGCAAACGAGGCGCAGTGCTCCGTCAGGGTGGCCCGCGGAACAGTATGGAAAGATGGCGCCCCAGTACGAATCCTCCTCGCATTAGAT
>JBGPNE010000451.1:0-3634 GCA_041487335.1 Pyrinomonadaceae bacterium | reverse complement strand
GGTCGGAGAAAGCTCACGCGTTGTGAGTTTCCGAGAAGCGAATGCATTTCTATTTTTGCGTATCGATCTTGTGTCAGGGAAAAGCACAAATCCGAAAAATCGTTTTCCCCGTGTGAGTAGTGTCCTAATTTGGTAACGCAAGCTGTTAGCTTGCGACGCAAACTAACCGGGGTCCCCAGCCGGGCAGCCCGGCTGGGGTGGCGACAGTTTGCGTTACAAGAAACCAAACTAGGACACTACCCTGTTTGGGAGTTTTAGGCTGATGGAAGAATCGAGCGGTGATGAGTTGTGGCAATCAGGTGCGATGCGAGACCACTTGGTTGCGGGGTCCCCAGCGCGGCAGCCGCGCTGGGGTGCTGTTCAGGTGTTGTCTACTATCTCGGAACTTCCGCTGATTTTAAGATGTCGGAAATCACTACGTCGGGCGTGGCTCCGTCGAGTTCTGCTTCGGCGCGCAGAGCTAATCGATGACGAAGCACTGGACGGGCCACGTCGCGAACATCGTCAGGGGTCGAGAATTCGCGACCGCGGATGGCCGCCAGAGCTTTCGAGCACAACAGAAGCGCCACTGAGGCGCGCGGGCTCGCGCCGTAATGAATGAACGGATGCGTGCGTGTGCGGCGGACGATGTCGACAGCATATCGCTGCACACCTGGCTCCATGCTCGCACTGCTTACCTCAACGCGGCAGCGAGAGATGGCATCCGGCTCAGCCAGCGGCTGAATATCAACTTGATCCAAACGCCTGGAATTGAAGCCTGCATCCCAGTTTGCGACTACTTGTTGTTCCTGCTCTTGTTCCGGATAATCGAGCAGGATTTTCAACAGGAAGCGATCGAGCTGAGCTTCCGGCAAGGGGTATGTGCCTTCATACTCAATCGGGTTTTCCGTTGCGAGGACTGTAAAAATTGGCGACAGCAGATGAGCTTCGCCATCAATTGTCACCTGTCTTTCTTCCATCGCCTCGAGCAAAGCCGCTTGGGTTTTGGGTGGCGTGCGGTTGATTTCATCAGCCAGAAGAATGTCGGTGAAGATCGGCCCTTGCCGGAGATTGAAAGTCGATGTTGCGACATTGAAGACGTTTGTGCCCGTGATATCCGAAGGCATGAGATCAGGCGTGAACTGAATCCGGCCAAAGTTTGCGTTGATGATTCGCGCAAGGGTTTTTACGGTCAGGGTTTTTCCGGTACCAGGAACTCCTTCGATAAGTGCATGGCCCTCAGCAAGGAGAGCCACCAACATCTGCTCGATGGGCGCGTCCTGGCCCACAATTACTTTGCGGAGTTCACGCCTGATGTGGTCGACGGTGGTGGAAGTGTATTCAAGCATTCAAGGATCAAAGCCCAAAGATCGGGGATTCGTCAAATGTTTTGCGCTGCCTGTCTGACCTCACGTGAGCGCATACGTAGCCCAAGCGCAACTTCGACCTCGCGCAAACGTTTCACCAACTGAATCGACTGTCGCTCACTGATGGGCTCGCCGTTGATTGCTTCCTCGCATTGACGCATCAATGTCTCAAGCCGGTGAGAATCCAACGCTGATCGCGAAGCAACGCGTGTGGCAATCTCGGAGCGCGGGCTGTTGTATTCCACTCCAGCGTATCGCGCCAGAACTCGCCGTGTGCGCGCATAGATATTCTCGATCGCCAAATCGAATGCCCGAGCCCGTTGCTGCAATTCGGCCATCGACGCCACAAATTCAAGACTCGAGCGCCGGTCGACCAGCGGCAGTGGAAGCGGCCGCGAAAAACGTCGTCCCCGTGTCCAGAGCACCAGAAGAACGAGAAGAACGATCTGCCCACAGATTGCCAGCACTGGTGTGCCGGAGAAGTAATTGACAACCGCGTTGCGCGTGGTTCCTCGACCCTGGTGATACTCGTCGAATGCGATCAACCCGCCAGAACTCGTAAGCATATTGATGGCCAGCTGCAGATTATCTTTGAGACTGATCCCGCCGTTTGCAAAGACGTAAGGATCACTCAGCAATATGATCCGGCCCCCACCATGTGGATAGTCCAATAGCAATACGCCCTTGGAATCGCTCAGGTGGACTACGGGAGCGGGTGAAGCGGGTGTGGCTGAGTTCTGTACGATGATTGAGTTAGCAGATGGCGCTGGAAGAGGTGGTGCCGGCTCTTCCTTATCGTTGCCGGTTTGCAAGTCCGGCTCCTTCTTTTCTGTGTCCTTACTCTTTTCCGCGTTTGCTGCGGAGAGGCCAATTATCGATGCCAGGCGTGAGGGCATAACAAATTCAATGTCTCGCGTAAGAAGCGTTGGCTGCACCGGACGCAACGGCTTTACATTCTTCGTCATCTCCTCAGGGCTGGCAGGATCCACATTTAGACTCGGAGAGTCCTGAAGATCCGTGGTTATGGCCCACTCGCCAGATGGCGGCAGCAGGTGGATCGCCGGCCTGCGATCGACAATCAGCAATCGTCCGCCCCGCTCGACCCAGAGCAGTAGGATCTGCGCCTGGTCTTCATCGATGGCTAAAGGGGTCCTGCCGATGATGACGAATGTTTGGATTTTCTGCCCGTTGATACCCAACAACTTCTCCGGAGCTTCGCGCCACCGCATCACTTTGTAACCCGACGCGCTGAGGAAATCATAAAGGGCGCGCGTTCCTGTCGGCCCTGAGTGATACGTCGACCTGTTGGGTGCCAGTTCAGAATCTTGTTGCTCCTCTTTGCTCACGTAGGCCACCGCATTCATCGCTATTAACACTCCGACTACGACGATGATGGTGATGATGACTGCAAGTTTCTGACGCATACCAGAAGGATCAAAAAGCCCGCGTTTAGAGTTCAACCTTTAGGTTCTTTTTCCACAAGACGCAAGCTAAAGCTTGAACTCTGAACTCATGAAAAAGCCTCATTTAAGTAGCGCTTGTTTATAGCCAACGCGAAAAGCGACCCAGTCGTCTTCGGTGACGCTGGCAAAACCGTACCAGTGACGCTCAAAGCTATCCGTAAGGTGTTTCACGTTTCCGTAAAGGGGCTCAAACTCTCGAACCGCGCGCAGGTAATCCCGATTCGTCTTGTACTGTGCGAGCCTGATGATCTTTCGCTCACCCAACTCGAGGAGTAAGGCGATGTAGGCCTTGCGTATCGCGGCGCGAAGCTCCCCTCGTCGTGCCAGCGACTCGGCCTCTGCTAGCAGATCCATAGCCGATTGATCCGGCTCGAGCCTTTCACCCAATACAATGCGCGGCTCGGGCTTGGCTTTCTTCTTCGACTTCCGTTTGCGTAGCAAGCGTGGCGCGAACATTTTGAAGACGTATGCCAGGACAGCAAGGGCCAGCAAGATCACAAAGAGTTGCGCGAACTTACTAAATAGGCTGGCTCTGTCCGGCGCCAATGTTACTGGTTTGGGACGCAGACTCTCGATCCATTGCCAAAACCGTTTCCACAGACGGGAAAGCGCACTGCCTTCATTGATGCTCTTCGCATACTCTGGCCGGCGAAGGATTTCGGCCAGCTTCTTGCTCGATTCAGCTTTACTTGCAGTTGCCGCCGAACCTGGCTTTTCAATTTCCGCAAGACGCTCCTCGATTGCCTGAAGACGCTCCGTTATTCTCGCTAATAAGCCGGCTCGATCCGCGTTGGCTGCATCCTCATACTTTCCCAGTTCTCGATG
>JBGPNE010000450.1:0-3642 GCA_041487335.1 Pyrinomonadaceae bacterium | reverse complement strand
GTTCACTGTAATGCCGCGCTCGGATCAAGACCTAAATCCTTAGGACATCGTCGGTTTTCATGTTCCCATCTCGCGCTCGATGGACAGAAGAATGATCGACCAGACAATCTCGCATTATCGAATTATCGAAAAACTGGGGGAGGGCGGTATGGGTGTTGTGTATGTAGCGGAAGACACCCATTTAGCCAGACGCGTCGCGATCAAGTTCCTTTCTTCACCTGATCATTCCTACCGCGCCAGGTTTCTTCGCGAAGCGCGCGCTGTTTCGGCGCTGACCCATCCAAACATTGCCACGGTTTTCGATTATGGAGAAACGCCTGAAGGCCAGCCCTACATTGTGATGGAACTGATTAAGGGTCAGACGTTAAACGATCTGCTTCAGGAAGGTCCATTAACTCTCGCGCAGGCTGTTCAGATTGTCGCTTCAATAGCCGAAGCGCTCGGCGAAGCTCATCATCAGGGAATAGTGCACCGCGATGTAAAGCCATCAAATATTGTGATCACTGAGCGTGGCCAGGTAAAAGTCCTCGACTTTGGACTCGTCAAGCAGTTGGACCAGCAATATACCTTTGCGGGTGATCCGAATGCTCCGACGCTGCCTCTAGCGCTCACGCGCAGCGACGTAATTGTCGGCACGCCGCTATATCTCTCGCCGGAGCAAGCGACGGGCAAACCGGTTGATGGGCGCAGTGACCTGTTTGCTCTGGGCGCTCTCCTTTACGAATGCCTCACGGGTCAGTCGGCATTTTCAGGCGCCAGTGTGATTGAGATCGGCGCTCAGATAATTCATGTCAATCCACCACCACCTTCTCAGATCAATCCTCGCATTCCGGCCGAGCTTGACCGGATTACGATGAAGACGCTCGAGAAAAAGGTTGAGGCGCGCTACCAATCAGCGGAAGAGATGCTCGAAGACTTGCGAACCTTGCAGGCAACACTGGGCATCGATGGTCATCGTGAATCGTGGCTCCCGACAAAAGCTACTTCGCCGTCACGAGCTGTGCGGGCAAGCGCATTAACAACCCTGACAGCCACCTTCCGCCGTCCGCGTCTTTCGATCGGCTTTTTTATCATCGCCATTGCAGTACTAGGCTCAGCCGTCGCGCTCGCCATACGTTTGCGGCGACCGGTTCCCCACAAACCGTCTGCCGGCGCTCAAGCCTGGTTCGACAAAGGAAGTGAAGCACTGCGCGAAGGTTCTTATCATCAAGCAACTAAGGCCCTTCAGCAGGCTATAAACGCCGACAACAATTTTGCTTTGGCGCACGCACGCCTGGCTGAGGCCTGGGCCGAACTCGACTACACCGACAACGCACAGCACGAAATAATAAGCGTGACAGCGTTAGTACCTGAGCGTTCCATTTATCCACAACTGGACAGACTTTATCTCGACGCGGTGATAGCAACGGTGGCGCGGGAATTTGATCGGGCCGTTCAAGCTTATTCGGAAATTGTTAGGTTGACGCCTGAGCCGGCCAGAGTTTATGTCGATCTCGGACGCGCGTATGAAAAGACTGAAAACACGCAGAAAGCCATCCAGGCATACATTGAGGCAACCAATCGAGATCCGCACTATGCGCCCCCGCTCGTGCGACTGGGATACCTCTACGGCCGACAAGAAGACCTTGCAAGCGCTAATTCAGCTTTCGACAAAGCCGAGAAGTTGTACGACAGTCTGGGTAATCTCGAAGGCAAAGGCGAAGTCTATTTCCAACGTGGCTTTTTGTTCGACAACCTCGGACGACCTACGGAAGCACGAGAGCAGTTACAGCAAACCCTGGAGATATCGCGAGATTCGGCCAACAAGCCTCTCCAGATCAGAACCCTGATGCAGTTGAGTGGTGTTGTCTATGACGGTGGCGACGCGGTCAAAGCTAAGGAATACGCGCGCGAGGCTGTCGATTTAGCCCAGTCAAATGGGATGGAAAATCTTACGGCGCGCGGGCTCGCCAGTCTCGGTTATGCCTTCCTCAATAGCGGGGATTACGCGGAGGCCGAGCGTTACTTCAACCAGTCGCTTGAATTTGCGCAAAGGTATAATTCACGCCGCAACGAAGCAAGAGCTTTATTTGCGCTAGCAAGTCTGAGGGAAAGACAGGGAAACTCCGCGGAAGTAATTCGTTTAACGGAACAGGCGCTTGCCTTTTATCAAGGCGGGGGATTTCGCAAGGAAGTCTTGCAGTGCCTGACTCTGCTCGGGCGCGCCAAACGTAATCAGGGAGACTACGCCGCTGCCCGAGGATTATTTGAGCAACAGCTTCAGGTTTCGCAGCAGGTTGGTGATCAAGCGCAGCTTGCTCTGGCACATGAGGGGATTGGCAACATTCTAAAGTATCAGGAGAACTATCCCGAGGCACTGCACCATTTTGATGATAAGTACGCCATCAGCAAGACTCTGGGAAAGCAGTCAAGTATTGCCTTCAGCCTGATTTCTCGCAGTGAAATGCTGTGGCAGTTAGGTCGTTACGCTGAGGCTCACGACGCAATTAATCAAGCTGAGGCAATTGCCGCACAAACAAAAGGAGGTGACAAAAACATAGCGGCGGAGGTTTACTCATTGAAAGCCCGGATGGCTTTGAGTGAACGCAAGTTTGCCGAGGCCAAAGCGAATGCCAGGCTGGCGCTGGGGATCCTGGGTAGGGAATCAGATGAAGTCGCCGCCTGGGCAAAATATAGCCTCGGCTTTGCCCAGGCGTTTGGCGGTGAGCCACGGATTGGGAAAAAGTCGTGTGAGGAAGCACTGGCCATCGCCACTCGCATCAATCACGTTTGGCTTCGCTCAGCTGCGACGATGGCCCGGGCACAGGCAATGCTTGAGGCCGGTGAGCCCACCGCTGCTCTTGATAACGCGATGAAATCGCGAGAAGTTTTCGCCCATACGGGACAAAAGGATTCAGAATGGCGAGCCTGGTTAATTGCTGCGCGAGCTGCCAGCCGCCTCGGCGATAGCTCTAAAGCTTATGACTATGCACACCACGCTGAAGGGTTAATCTCAGAACTCGAACGGCAATGGACAGCAGAAGATGTAAAGAGCTACATGGCAAGACCAGATGTCCATTTCCTTCGAATTCAACTTAGTGAACTGCTCACTGAGAAATCTCACTGAAATTCGAAAGGAGAAAGAATATGGCGGATGAACCAATAAATGGCAGAGGAGGCTCCCTAATCCTTGATTGCTGCCAGGGAAAAAAACAATTGGTGGTGAAGAATAATGGTTCAGGGGGGCACGAATACCACCACCCGAGCGAGGGAACGCTTACCAGCGTCGAAATTGACGACGGGAGCGGTAAATCCCAGACCATTCCCATCACGAATGCGAAGAAAGCAAGAATCGTGATCCACTACGACGTGCCGTAGTGGTAGTGACTCAACTCTGACCGAGAAGCCGCTGCGGGACATGCTGATGCACGTCCCGCTTTCTTCCGATGCAGCCGTCGCTGTGGAACCCGTCTAATCGCGGCGGCGAGTTAATAATGTGATCATTGCGACGAATAATGCCGAGCCAATGATCGACCAGACGATCGGAAAACTCGTCGTGCCGATTTGAACTGCGAAGAGTTCCGGCAGTCCCAATTTGCGCGCCAGCCACATTCCCAGAACCGCACCAATAAACCCGAGCGCAATCGAGACTAAACAGCCACC